>DCDB01000105.1 GCA_002316215.1 Lachnospiraceae bacterium UBA1066
CAGGGTCTGCATCCAGTGTACAGAATTTTCTGAAAGCATAAGTATTCAGAATCTCATACATATGTCCCAGCAATGCCAGAGACGGAACGCATTCGATATGCAGCCTGCGGCAATAAAGAACAAATTCACGAATTTCCTCCGGAGTATACGGTGTCGTGAGAAGATATGCCTCCTCCATTTCCTCAAATGCATAGGTGTTCTGGATATAGATCTGTATCTGATTGATTTTATAACGGGCACAAAAGTCAGCCATTTTTTTCAGAGATTCGATTTTCATTACCTGTCCCCTCGCAGCATCAATATAGATGCCGCGTACCGCAAAACGGGGTCCGTCCTCTATGCTGCAGCAGGGAATTGCCGCTCCGTTCTGCTCCATTATCAGGCTCAGAGTGACTACACCATAAAAAAGTCCGGCTTCGTCAGCACCGGTGATCCGTATGCATGATTCCGTAACCGTAAGCCTGTAGCTTTCCGGATAAGACAGCCGTTCATCTTTTTTCAGCTCAATGCCTCCTTCCTCTTTTTGGCATAAAGGCCGTATGTCCAGACAGAAACCTGCTGCCTCCTCAATACGCTCTTTGAGGTATCTGGCTGAGTTATCCGTTTCTTCCGAAATGCTGCCGATTCTGATAACCGTATCTCCGGACAGCAGAAAATCTCCTTTTTCGCGTTTTATCTCATATGGCCTGGGCAGGATTGTAAATTTCTTATCCATCATACTCTTCTCCTTCCGTCTTCATGCGCAGCGCCAGCGGCATGCTTCCTCCTTTACGGAGTATCGGTCCTAGAACAGCCCTAATTACGCCGTCCTTCTGACAATAGGAAATATGTGTGCCTGAAGCAAGATCAGTAATGTCGATAATTTTTTCAAGAACCGGGATGATCGTATCCTTTTCCTCATCAATTCTGTGCGGCGATGGGATCAGGGCATAAATGGAATCCTTCCTGCAGGTATAGAAAATTCCGCCTTTTTCACAAATCCGGTATGGCCTGGTCTCATAGATGGCCTCCCCATTCTTTTTAAGCCATTCTCCAAGTCCGCACAAACTTTCCAAACCCTTTTCCGGCATCCTTCCATCCGGCTGCGGTGACAAATTCAGAGCCAGATTTCCTCCTCTTGCGACCACTTTGATCAGCATCCGGATGAGTGTGCCGGCACTTTTATAGGTATCATCATAGTTATAGGAGAAATCTTTTCCGACTGTCATGCAGACCTCCCACGGCACGTTCCATTGCTGATCCGGGAGACTCTTTTCCGGCGTCAAATAATTCTCATTTTCCCCGCCCACTGTTCTGTCCGCTACGATCAGCCACGGCTGGATTTTCCGCATTTTACCTACGATCTGGTTCATCCGGAAATCCTGGCCGTTCTGCGGACAAACCTGTCCGCTGTCCAGCCACATAATGTCAATCCGTCCGTAATCTCTCACGAGCTCCATCATCTGACGATGTGCAAAGGAGAGGTATTTTTTCCAAATTTCCGGATGCTTACGCGTATCATAAGTCGTGTTATGAACAGACCCTACCGGCAATTCCATATCCGGAGCCCAGTAAAATGGACTATGCCAGTCCGCTTTCGAAAAATATGCTGCAATACCGAGTCCTTTTTGGCGGAAGGCATCCATCAGGTGCTTCGTTACGTCAGCATAGCGATGCGTATGGAAAGGACAATCCTTTGACGTAACTTTATAGTCAGTCTGCTTCGTGTCAAAGAGACAGAAACCGTCATGGTGCTTCGTTGTGAATATCAAATATCGAAAGCCGTCATTTTTTGCTTCTTCGGCCCATTTTTCCGGTTCAAACCTTATGGGATTGAAACTTCTTGACAAGCCGAAATACTGCTCACGAAACTTGTCCGCGTCCGGCTCCCATTCCAGCCCCTTCCGTGACCACCAGGCATTCTCATCCGAAAGGGGCCAGGACGCGCAGATACCGAGTTCCACGTACAGGCCGAAATGAATCATCAGAGCAAGTTTCTGATCTCTGAACCACTCCAGCCTTTCCCGAAGCAGTGGATTGTCCGGAAGCACATAGCCGCTTTGATCCTTGCTGACATGAACACCCTTGATAATCTTATTCATGTTTTCTCCTTTTTACGCCAGAAAGAGAGCCGGTACAGACAGTTCCGGTTCTCCTTCGGCATATTCCGATTAAATTCTATTAGCTTTACTTGGAGCTTTTAAATTCCGCATACTGCCTGTTAGTCTCATCGATGACCTTTTGTACACCTGCTTCCATGAGCTTGTTCCGGTATTCCGGAATCGCCGTATCCGGGTCAACTGCACCGAACTGAATGGCATTCTCATAAGCCGCCCGTACATTTTCACAGGCCGCCAGCTCATTCTTTACAGCAGAAGCATCAAATACGAATCCAAAATCACGCACCGCCACACCTTCATCATTAAAAGCCTTGAATTTATCCCATTTTTCCGGATCTTCACTCTTCAGCAGGTAATCAAGAAACTGGTCGCCGACCATCCAGTTGTCTCCCGGATTATATCCGGATTTTGCGCCGTCGTCAGTACCGGCAGCAAAGTCTATAATATTGTCTGATACCTTCGTATAATGCGTTCCTTCGATACCATATACCAGAAGATTGACAAGCGCCTTATCCGAATACAAACGGTTCATGAACATCAGGACGCGCTCCGGATTTTCACAGCTGGCCGGTATCGCATTCATGGAACCGAACATATCCGCCGTGGATATATATGTCGGGGTATATGGTACCTGAACAAAATCGACGCCGATACTTCCGCTGTATTCTTCCGCTTTCCCCGGTTTCAGCGTCGTTTCGACCATGAATATCCTGCCGGCCTTTTCCTCTGCCGTATAATCTGTATTTGTCACGGCATCCTGTTTGATGTAGCCGGCCTGATACCACTGGCGCATCAATTTTACAAGCGACTGCCATTCAGGATTGTCGATATAAAGAGTGTAAGCGTCATCATTGGGCAGCAGGACACAGTAGTTATTAACGATCGGCCACTGCTGTGCCGGAATACTGTTTCCCGAAGTCATTTCGACCGGAGTCAGAGTGGGGTCAGCCGCTTTGATTTTTTCCAGAAGAGGAGTGATATCTTCTGCTGATTTCACCTTAGAGACATCCAGGCCATATTCATCAATCATCTTCTTGTTAAAGAGCCAGCCCTTCTGAGCTGATTTTTCTTTATTAACCGGAACGGCATAATGTCCGCCGTTCAGCACAGTACCATCCCAGAATTCGCCCTTTAAGGTTGCTGCCATATCAGGAGCGTACTTCGGGGCAAGATCTGAAATATCAAGAAAAGCTCCTTGCCGCGTATAATCATAGACATTGGCCAGCCATGAAGAAGTCCACATAAGATCCACCTTTTCATTCGAGGCAATCGAGTTCTGCATTTTCTGTTCATAAGAACCCCAGTCAATAAAATTGAGATTAAGTGTAATGTTCAGATCCTTCAGCATCTCCGTAGCTTTCGCATTGATCTTGTCAATATCAGCAGGTTCTCCGCTGCTTGGCATGTACCAGTTAATGGTATAAGGCTCGAGCGTCCCGCCTCCTGATGAATCTGTCTTATTTCCCATTCCTTCAGATGATGCCATACCGGAACCTGTTTCTCCGCTCTGAGAGACCGTTCCGCCGCAGCCGTTCAATGATACTAATGCCATCACGCCTGCCATGCATAGACCGATAAATCGTAAAATGCTTCTCTTTTTCATGTTTTTCCTCCTTTTCCTTTCCTCTTATCCTGTTACATTAACAATATTCCTTTCCATCCTGCCTGCCGATAACGTCTTACAGAAACGACCATGTCATCCTTTTACAGAACCAATCGTAATCCCCTTTACAAGATATCTTTGGAAGAACGGATAGGCCAGAACGATTGGGCCTATGACAAAAATACACATCGCCATCCGGATGCCTTCACTGGGCAAGGCGTGTATCTCCGTATCCAGTTTTCCGCCGGACTGGGACGCCAGCGATGCCATCATCGTGATATTCAGCTGGATCTTCTGCAGAAGATACTGCAGGTTATACAGTTTTTTATCATCGATCAGCATCAGAGGCAGGTACCAGTCATTCCAGTACTGCAGCGCCGTAAAAAGAGCGATAGTGCCCATAGCCGGCTTCGCAAGGGGCAGTACAATACTCCACCATGTCCTGATTTCACTGCACCCGTCTATTTTTGCCGCATCGATAAGTGCCATAGGGATCATGGATGAGAAAAAAGTACGCATAAGGATAACATTCCAGCTGCTCATGACCATCGGCAGGATCAGCGCCCAAATAGTATTCTTCAAATGCAGGATCTGTGTACAGACAAGATACCAGGGAACCATACCGCCGCTGAACAGCATCGTGAAGAATACAAGAAACGAAATCACGCGCCGGTACTTAAAATCTGTTCTGTAAAGCGCATAGGCAAGCATGGAAACCACAATCAGGCTCAGACAGGTTCCGAAGACCGTAACAAAAATTGTAACCATATAAGCCCGGAAGATGCCTCCTTCAGGTTTCAGAAGATATTCATAGGCCAAAACCGCAAACTTTTCCGGAAAAAAGCTGTACCCGTTTTTGATGATGACCGCTTCATCCGTAATAGAAATGATAAATACCAGGATGCACGGCAGTATACAAATCAATGAGAGCAGCATCAGGATAATATTTATCACTGCATCTGCCGGTTTCGAAATCATATTTCCTTTTCGGTGGGATACGACTGCCATTTTCGTCTTCATATATGCATCCTCCTGTCAGAACATTGCCTTTTCTTTATCGATTTTTCTTACCACAGCATTAGTGATCAAAACCAATCCGAATCCCACAACAGACTGCATCATGCCTGTAGCCGTTGAGATAGCAAAATCACCGTTATTTATAAGTCCGCGGTAAACATAGGTGTCGATCGTGTTCGTAACCCCGATCAACTGTCCCGACTGCATGGGAAGCTGGTAAAAAAGACCGAAATCGGAACTGAATATCCTGCCGATTGAAAAAATCGTCATAATGATCACCACGTTCATCAGAAGAGGAATTGTGATATGCCGGATCTGATCCCATTTTCCTGCCCCGTCAAGAGCAGCGACTTCATATAATTCCTGATCAATACCAGTCAGGGCAGCCAGATACACCACGCTGTTATATCCTGTATATTTCAAAAGATTCGCGAAAACGATGAATCCCGGCCAGTACTTCGGCTCAGAGTACCAGGCAATGGGCTGTGTTCCGAAAAGAGGCAGAATGGAACGGTTCAGGATACCGTGGTCAATACTCAGGAAGGCATAAAAAAGGTATGAGAAAACTACCCACGACAGGAAATACGGCAGAAGGATCACGTTCTGGTAAAACTTAGAAAGCCTTTTACTCAGAAGTTCATTCAGGGCAATCGCAATAAATATGGAAAGACAGGTTCCAAGTATAATGAAAGCCAGATTGTACAGAAGTGTGTTCCGGATAATCAGAAGACAGTCCGGAGAAGAAAACAGATATTGAAAATTCTTCAGCCCCACCCAGTCGCTTTTCATGAAGTTCTCAAAAAAGGTTTTTCTTCCAAATGTCAGGTTCTTGAACGCCAGAACGATACCGCCCATCGGAAGGTAGCTGAAGAGGAAGAGAAAGACCATCCCCGGCAGCGCCATTCCCAGCAGCGGCAGATTTTTCTTAAAATCTCTTACCTTACGGCGGGTACGAATTCGTTTATCCGATTTGGAATCCATTTTTCTCTCCCTCCTGTTATTCTGTTTTCTTTTGTGAAAAATAAAACTCTCTTCTTATCTCCTTCACTTTGATTCTCTACTATTCATTTCCTTCTGTATATAACAAAATCTGTACTTTTTATTCGATTTTCTTAACTTCCGTCGCTCCTGGTTCATTTTCAAAAAAAGTCTGAATAATAAACAAGATATCACCCGACGTTTCCTGCAGCCTGCTCTTTATATATCCAAAAGCAGCACACTGTCCCGACGGCACTGAAGATGATCCACAAAAGGAACATAATCCCCCAGGCTCTGTCCTGAGCAATTCTGGCAAAACCATAAACAGCAGTGGCACTGCCAATATGGATTACGGCATTGATGACGCCCGAACTAAGAGCCACACACCGGCCATCTGCCAGTTCTGCAGGAATCATACAGGTATAGAGAAGGCCTGCTCCATACATCAGCCCGACCAGTATCGCAGCAGGTATAAGGAAGGCGGCAAGACTGCTGACAATTCCCCATGCCATCGGAAGGCTGACGAGGAACGCTATAAAAAATAACAGGAATACGCACTTCATTGTGTTCTTTCCACTATGCAGGGCGCTGGCAATCTTACTGCCTATCGCACCCATTACAGGAAGAATTACTGTCAACAGGATGGAAATCCGGGGTGTCAGATTCTGTCTCTTACTGACAATCAGAGGAAGCCATGTCGAAATTCCGTCGCGAAGTGCTCCCAGCAGCACCGTTGAAAGCAGGAATACCGGCAGAAAACGGAATAGTCTTCTTTCTTTCAGTAAAACAAAAAGCTCACTGATCCTGAATTTCCTCTGTCCGGCGCTTTCCAGAACATTCTTCCTGAGCGTAAATATCCATACGGCAATCGCAATCGTACCCAGAAAAGC
This sequence comes from Lachnospiraceae bacterium UBA1066, assembly GCA_002316215.1. GTDB lineage: Bacteria > Bacillota > Clostridia > Lachnospirales > Lachnospiraceae > Chordicoccus. Next base: position 6,588 of record DCDB01000105.1, read on the forward strand.
CGCCATCAGGAAAACCGGCTTCCATCCTCCCGCACTTATGACGGCCGGGGACACAGCATACAGGAAAATCATCCCCAGAACTCCGGCAACGGTCATATCCGCACTGCATTTCTTAAATGCCGTCGGACTCAAGATCAGGCTCATCAGCCTTACGAGCGGCGGCCATAGCATTGACTGGGCGAAACCGTTGACGGACCAGATAATTCCCATTGCAAAAGCGGTATGGCTAACGGGAATCAGAAGATTGCACGCGATGATCATCAGATAACCGGCAGAAACCATCTTTACCGGATTGAACTTCTCACCGAGGTATCCGCTTACGATCTGCCCCAAGCCGTAAGTAAAAAAAACGCATGTCAGAACAAATCCGGCCTGGGCTTCCGTAATACCGGAGGATGTGACAATCTCAGGTAGCAGAACACCGAAGTCCATCCGGGTTACATAGCTTGTAAAATAAATAAAACAGCATAGAAAAGAAAACCACTTCTCATGGATCATGTCTGTTTATCACCTAAAGAAATTTCCAATCCGTCATAAGCTGCATGGAATCCGCGTTTCATTGCTTCATCTTCCAGCTCTGAATGCAGCATCCCGCAGAAATGCGAAAAATGAGTAAGGTAACATTTCGTATTCTTTGTCACAGCTCCGGATTCTTTCAGCTCACAGAATACATCTCTGCAAATATCCATGTTCATGTGAGACCGGCATCTGTTTCTGTCCGTCAGTGCCCCAAACGTACAATCAAACACCACAGCATCCAGATGCTGTTCCTTTAAAAACTCTTTAGTCAGCTCCGGATATTCTGCAGAATCCGTACCGTAAAAAAAAGTGTGCCCTCCTTCTCTGATCAGGAAGACGCAGCACTGCTCCGCTCCCGCAGAATGTACCGCCGGAAGCGGTGTACAGACAAGTTGTCTTATCGAAAAACTTCGAAACATATTCAATCTTTCAAAGTATAGAAACTCCTCAGCATCACTTCCGTCAAAGCAGACCTCCTCACGAATTCTTCTCTCACTCTGTTCACTGCAATGGATTTTAAGTTTTCCGATTCCTTTCGGCATCATACAGTAATCCTCCGGTTTCCGGAGGGCCAGCGATACAGCAGACAGATGATCTGCATGTGAATGCGTAATCAGCAAATCCGTGACATTCCAAAGATGAAGGCGAAAGCGCCGGGAATTCCATAGCATATCCGGTGAAAAATCGATCAGAACTGTATCATTTATCATTACACCGCTCCGTGTACGTATATCCTTTCCTGCAAGCTTTCCCGCATTTTCACAAACACTGCATCTGCAGAACAGAGCAGGTATTCCTTCGGCAGCTCCAGTCCCCAATATCCTGACCTTCATGTCTTTTTCTTCCTCCTTTCCTTGGCCTTTCCTTTGTCTTTCCTTTGCCTTTTCTTTGCCTTTCCTTTGCCTTTCCTTTGTCTTTCCTTTGTCTTTCCTTTGTCTTTCCGATTTCATCCTATCAAAACCGTTTCAAATAAACAGTTCATAATCCTGCTTTCTTGTTCATTTTCAAAACATTCAGCTTTTAAATTTCATGTTTCCTGTCGATAAATTATCTGTTGGTACAAGTTTAAAAGAGTAGGGTAATGCCCCCTTTTAATTTAATTTTTCGTACAAAAAAAGACAGGGCACCCCTGCCGCGATTCCATATTGAACCATCAGGATATTCTATGAAAAATGTCATATCACGAAATGTCCGAAGAAAAGAAAAGCATAAAAAATGAGCTGTGCCATCCTCAGGGAATGTGAAAATTATAAAACAGAGCAAGTAGCGACAAAGCTTATCAACTATGATCTTTGCATCGGATGCATGTGCTGCCATGAAATGTGTATGTTCAAAGAAGTCAGGCTCGAGAACACAAATAAAGCTGCGGAGCTCTGAAGAAAATGTTCCACGCATTACCTGCGGCAGTGAAGTTACACATTTTTGCCCTGACAGATTCCGTTTAAACATACCTGACTTAAAATTCCAGTATATTTTAAAAAGGGCTTCCGCTTTAGAGATATCTCCAAAACGGAAGCCCTTTTTAACTGTCTGCATACCTTTTCATTCGAGAAACAACATTATCTTATGATTCTTTCAAAAATCTCCTGTCAGATTTTTATTCCGGCTTCATAACCTTCACGAACAGCAGTAAGCGCATTCCCGGCCTTGACAGAACATCCGATTTTGCAGACCTCCCCGCAGTATTTTCCGGCGATTTCGGAAATAGGATCATAAGCCTTATACCCGAAAGCAGATACAACAAGAGCCGCCGGCATCTTTACCCTGCTTCCGTTTTTATCTGTATATACAATACCGTCGTTCTCCACTTCTGCAACTTTGGCTCCGGTCAGAACACGTACACCGGCTTTATGATTGAGATCCATCAATACAATCTTATTAACCGGCATCATATCCATAAGGATTTCGTCTCTCATTTCCAGAATAGTCACATCATGGTTTGTCTGTGCAATAAACCCTGCCGTCTCACCGCCGACCTCACCGCCGCCGCAGACAACAACCGGCCCGTTCGGAATATCACGGCGTCCCAGAAGAACATCCTCTGCCGTGCAGACATTGCTGCCGTCAAGTCCCGGGATCGGCGGCATCAGCGGACGGGCTCCTGTAGCGACCACCACAGCATCCGGTTTTTCTGCCTTAATCAGATCCTCCGTAACTTCCGTGCTAAGATGTACCGGCACATGAAGGACTTCCAAAGACTTCCGGAGGGAGGACACAAAGGTTGCAAGCTCCCCTTTGCCTACCGGATAGGCAGCCGAACGGAATTGACCGCCAAGATGATCCTGTGCTTCGTATACCGTTACTTTATGCCCTCTTTTTGCAGCTGTTTCCGCTGCCATAAGACCGGCAGGGCCTCCGCCTATTACCATGACTTTTTTGGATACGGCAGCCGCTTTCAGATTGTCCTCATATTCACGGCCTACGGACGGATTTACCAGACAGGTCACACAATTCCCGAGAAATAATTCCATTTCGCATCCCTGAAGGCACGCAACACAATAGCGGATCTGATCGAATTTTCCGGCCCTGGCCTTTTCCGGAAGATAAGGATCTGTGATTGATCCCCTGCCCATACCTATGAAATCTGCTTTCCCCATTTTTATAATGGTATCTGCCATATGCGGATCATTGATGCGGTTCGTCACAATAACCGGTATGGATACCATTTTCCTGATCTGCTCCGCAACATCCATATTGAAACCATGATCCAGGAACATAGGGCCGATAGCCTGTCCCAGGGGCGGCGACTGATAAATGCCGTTCGTGACATGGATTCCGTCAAATCCGAGTTCTTCCATGTGACGGACCAGTTCATACGTTTCCGCCTCTGTACGGCCTCCCATTACAAATTCGTTGCGTGAAAAGCGTACAGTCACCGGGAAATCCTCCCCGACGGCCTTGCGGACCGCAGCATAAATTTCGTCAAGAAAACGAACACGGTTATCAAAACACCCGCCATATTCATCCGTTCTTTTATTAATCAGCGGAGAAAGGAAAGAGGAAATCAGATAGCCATGCGCTGCATGAACTTCAACTCCATCGAATCCTGCCTGTTTTGCGCGGCCGGCGGCATTTCCGAAATTCTTTACCATCTCCTGAATTTCATCAACGGACATCTCTCTTGCTAAAGACATGCAGAGCGGGCATTTGGTAGGCGACGGGGCAATCGGCTGAACACCGCCGTTTACCGCCGGAGAGCTTTGGCGGCCCGGATGATAAATCTGGCAGAATATCTTTGACGGATACTGATGGATACGGTCTGTCAGCTGCCTGCTGCCTTCAATCTGGTCATCCCTATAAAGTCCCGGGATATATTTGTATCCCTTGCCATGCTCTTCCACCGCATAATCCTCAGTAATCAGCAGTCCGAAACCGCCTTTGGCCTTCTCTTCCATATAGCGGATATAACGTTCCGTGATCATACCGTCTTCCGTGCAGTAGTTTGTGACCATTGCCGGAACGACCAGACGATTTGGGATTGTGCAGCTTCCGATTTTTTTCGGTGTAAACAGTTCTGTCAGCATGCTTTATTCCTCCTGTATAATTTATTTAGCAACCCATTTTCAGATAGTTCTTATTCAAATATTGTAAATCCTGTAAGCTTTCCAAGGTCAACGTAAAAAAGCAGGCCGGTAAAAGGCCTGTTTTTTAGCACTCTGCATACTGTTAGGCATAAAATAAATCTTTTCGGCTGTTTCAGCAACATAAAACCCTGGAAGGGTTCCAAGGCTGCCGTCTACCGCTCCTGTATCGGTGCCTCAATTTCCATGAGGCGATGGAAACATCCCTGATTTTTCCCGCGGCTGATCAGCCTGCCGCCGATTCTCCCTGTAATCTGATATCCGTGCTCTCCGGCATATTCAATCACAGAATCTGTACAGGCATCTGAAAACTCGCCTATCTCACCCATATCGATCACGGTACAAAGACAGCAGTTCTCCGGAATCAGTATCCTGTCATCCGAATCCGGAATATGGAGTTCATCCGCATAGGATTTTTCTATACTAAAGAACCATTCGTCTTCTCCCTCTTTCGTTTCCGAAAAGATAATGAATGGATCCGTAAACACAATATTCCTGCCGTCGAAAATCATTTTTCTTGTTGCATCTGCCATAAAAACCACGCCGTAATCATCATTTTTTGCGTTAAAAAAATGATACCGATAGCTGGCAGGAATTTTCCGGACAAAAAAATTTTCGATATTCATGCGGCTGTTTTCTTCAAGCCATATTTTTTCATCTGCCCGCCGGCGCTTCATAACAGAATACTCCATCTCATGATCCAGTTTCCGGCGATATTCCGAAAAACAGTTTACCAGCTTATTGCTGTAATCATCTTCCAGCATTTCCCCGATTTCTCTGACTCCGATATCCCACTGTTTGTAATTCAGAATTTCCTCCAGGGTAAAGAAATCAATGGTAGTATAAACCCGATAATTATTATTTTCCGTTCTCCCGGGTCTTACGGCTCCGCATTTTTCATAATAGCGGATCAGGTCACTTGATATGTTCAGAAGCTCCGCCATATCTCCGATTCTGTATTTCATAGTGTTTCTCCGTCCATGATACGTTTCTTCTCATAGCTTACAGTATACCATTTAAATATTTATTCTGCCTCAGGTGATGCGCTGCTTCTGCCTAAAACTCTGTTCATTAATTTCGTCATTGGCCTGCAGATTGGTTTGGAGAGCAATCCTACAAACATTGCCGCCGCAATTGTTCCTTCCCTTACCCCAAGTAATTTGCCTTTAATGAAAATACCGGTTAAAGCAGCAATTGCAACTAAAATGCAATCGAAACATACCTTCATACTGCTGAATTTCACAGGTGCAACTTTGCAGACTGCCAAAACAAGTCCCTCACCCGCCAGAGTTACTACATTTGCCGTAACCTCCATGCTGACGCCTGCAGCAACCATTACAATGCCAATAATGCAAAAAAGCCATTGCATGAGATATGAAGAATAATGAACCCCGTCTAAAAGCCATACTGCGAAATCAATCATAAATCCAAAAGCAATGGCAACCGGAAGCTGCATCAACTGGACGAACTGGTAATTCCTTCTTAAAATCAAGACCTGTAAAAGAATAAATACACAATGCATTGCTATGGTTATTTTTCCTACTGTTATCGGCATGATTAAACTTAATACATATGGCACACTTGAGATCGGCGATGTGCCAAGATCTGCTTTAATGGAAAAAGCAACTCCAAAGGACATAGCAAATAAACCTGTAAAAAAGAACAAGTATCTTTTAACACATTCAGTTTTCATCAACGCTTTCTTTCCTTTCAAATTATTCTGTCATATTGAAAGGTTGAAAGCCGTCTCCTTTATTTCTGGGAAGATTTGGTATTTCCCAAACCCAAATAATGATATTTTTCAAAACACGCCTTCTTTGCAGCTACTATTAAGAAGCATACATTTTATTCAATCCTGATCTGGTTCTGAATCCTTTTCAATACATTTCTGCAGCGTTTCATACATCTTTCTTGGTTCGACCGGTTTTGTGATATATGCGTTCATGCCCGCTTCCTTAGCCGCGTGCACGCTTTCTTCAAAGGCATCTGCAGTCATGGCGATGATTGGAACTTTAAGTGCGTCCTGCCGCTTCAGTGTACGGATATTTCTCGTCGCCTCGTACCCGTCCATCTCCGGCATACGAATATCCATCAGTACCAAATCATAGTAGCCTTCCGGAGAAGCAGCAAACTTTTCAAGTCCAATGATACCATTTTCTGCTGCTTCCACAAGCATTCCTTTATTCTTCAGCAGCATAGCCGCAATCTCTGTGTTCATCTGGTTATCCTCACACAGCAGGATACGCCGCCCCTTCAGGGATTCCAGACTTTCCGCTTTTGGCTTTTCCTCCAAACCATTCTGGAGCTTTGTCACAGGAATGGTAATCTCCCATCGGGTGCCCGCATGCAGGCGGCTTTCAACCCGAATCGTACCGTCCAGAAGGTCAACGTATTTTTTGACAATAGAAAGACCCAGTCCCGTGCCCGGCGACTGCACAGACTCTGAACGTTTTTCCTGTGAGAACGGCTCGTACATGTGCTTCATAAATTCTTCACTCATACCGATGCCGGTATCCTCAACGATGAAGCCGCAGCTTTCTTTTTCGGGACATTGGGAGTGGCAATATGGCGTCACTGTGACAGTCCCGCCGGCGTGCGTAAATTTAATTGCATTGGAGATCAGATTCAAGGCAATCTTGTTGATTTTGAGTCTGTCCGCCCACATAGGCTCATTTCGGTAATTACTGAGTTCTTCGATCAGATGAACCCCTTTCAGTTCAGCAGATGGTTTGAGCGCTGTAACGACTGCCGGGATCAGTTCATCTGACATCACAGTTTCCGGCTCAGGTACTGCCTTACCGCTCTCAATCCGCGACAAGTCCAGAGTATCGTTGACAAGATCGAGCAGAAGCTGCCCGGAAGATGCAATCTTTTCAAGATATTCCTGCTTTTTTTGCGGATTCTGCTCCTGCAGCGCAAAAGCCGTAAAGCCAAGAACGCCGTTTAAAGGAGTACGCAGGTCATGACTCATGCTGGACAGAAAATCCGACTTTGCGGCGGTTGCCGTCTCTGCCATCTCAAGTGCCTTGCGCAGGCGTGTCTCCTGTTCAAGCTGTTGCTGCTGCACCTCAGTGATGTCCGTTTTCACCAGGGAAAGAAAGCCATTTGCCCGGTCAAGATAGGAAAACTCCAGCAGTTTGCTGCGAATGCCGCTTTCCTCGTTGCTGTGAAAAAATGCTGAAATACTCTCTTTCTTTTCCAGTGATGCCAGCACATTTGATAAATTCGTAAAATCCCTGTATTTCTCACGTTCTTCGGGCAGCACATATTTAATAAAAATAGAATTCAGGGTCTCCTCATAATCAGAATCGGCACGGACAGCTTCTCGTCCTTTCCACCGTTTATTGGGAACGAACAGCATAAGCCTCTGCCTTTTTGCATCAATGCAGCAGACATAATCACATTGCTCCGCTACGATTTTGTTGATGATTGCCTCAGACAGTTTCTTTTCCCGAATGCTGCTGAGGGCAAAAAAAGCAAATATATCACCACTCACCGGGTGCCTGGAAAGCGTTGTAACGCCCTGCAGCCAAAGTGTCCCCTGCCCTGCAGGGTTAGAACAGAACTCTCTGGTTACTGTCCGGTTTCCTTTTTCGAAGGCGTTAAGCAAATAAGACCGGTCGAGCAGTTCCGCGCAGCTTTTACGGTCTTCATCCCCCTTAACTTCCTGCATCATCCTTTCGGTAAGTTCGTCGTAGCTGCGTCCCTCCCAACTTGCCGGAGGAGCCCCCCGTCCATGGAGCACGTCGACTCTGTTTTGCGTTAGATTGGAGCGCTGCGTCATCATATATGAGTCAGCAACAGAGTCTAAAAAAGATTGTGCAGCATCGTACTGCTCCTTTAACAGCTGTTCCTGCTTTTTTAAGTCATCAATGTCTGTGAATACGACATAGAGGTATTTAACCTCCGAAATGGAAAACCAGGTAAAATTTGCGCTGACCCACTTGTATCCATCGTCCCGGATATGGATCCGGACTATAACAGGATACTTTCCGCGCTCCCCGTGGCTTGCCGCCAGCGCGCTGATAACATTGTCCCTGTCATCAGGGTGAACCTCCTGTAAAAAGCCGTTCTCTTTAGCGTCAGGAGTTTCTGTTTCCGTATAACCCCTGAATTGCAGATATTCTTTAGAATAATGTTCAGCAACAATAGAACCGTCTTTTTTTCCCTTGTAAAGAACGGAACATGCAGGAAGGTGTCCAATGGTATCTAAAAGATTTTTTTCAACATTCTTTTTCCGCTGAACCTCAAGCTCCTGACGAAGCCCGACTTCTTTCGAGACATCACGGTAGGAGGCATAGAACAGCTTGCCATTTGGCAAATTCTTCCGGAGTATTACATCTGTCTCTACCCAGGTATAATCTCCGCTGCTTGTTCTGAGACGAATTGGCGGAACCCGGAATCGCTTCTTGTTGAAGCCTGTCCGAAATGCCTCAAGCCCGACAGGCAGATCATCAGGGTGAACACCGCTGAACGCATTTTTATAATACGCGGCCCGAACCGCGCTCTGCTGCGGATCAACTTTCTCCGGAGTCGGCATATTGGGATTGATGAGCCGCATCTGCTGCGTATTGGCAAAAAGGATCTCCTGGTGCGTCTCATCCGGCATAAACAGCACGCAGACTCCCGTCGGAATGTTATTCAGTATGTCGGATAAGCTGTCTGCCTGGCTGGACGGATTGAATGAGGATGCTTCGTCGCTGCTCCGTATTTTCCTATAGGACTCTGAAATTGTGGGCATGGGCAGAAGTTTTTGATAACCGGCCATAAGCCGAATCGTTATATCGGCCATTTGCTCCGGCGGTTCACAATATCCTTTTTCCGACCATTTCCGTAACAAAGAAACGACCGTTGCGGACAGGTATTCCGGCAGATATTCCCGCGGAAAACCTTCAAGCTCACTTTCTTCCCGCACCGCCATATAGCACAGGCAGCTGTTTTTTACCTGTATCCCGAAAAGAGGAAATAAATCGTTTTTTACAAACAGTAAATCGAAATATTGGTCAGCTTTTATGAAAGAATAAAATTCCACAAAACGTGAGCGCAAGTCTCTATCAAAGGAATGATGCTTATTATAGTCCTCTTCGATTTGCGTCAGTTTATAGAGAACCACAGCATCCTTAGAAACAAAGTTCTTGTAAAACGCCGTTCTGGATACGTCAGCGCAAGTACATATCTGTGAAACCGTGACCTTGCAATAGGGCTCTTCCTTCAGCAGCTTCATAAGCGCGGAACAAATCTGGGTCTTGGATTTTTCCATGGCTCTTTTATTGTTGATTGTGTTCATATTCGGTTCCCCTTATACGCAGGCATGAAACTGAAAAATGAAATAGTGTGCATCTAAAGCCATCATAGTACTTGGACTATGAGTTTACAAGTGAAATCGCATGACCCGGATGTCTGCATTCTGTCTATTTTCCCTCGATAAAGGATCGTATATCCATAAGCCCGATCATACAAAAAAAAGAAGCCATCTCCGGAAAGAATGTGTCGTAAAATGCAGTTTCAATAAAAAACGTCCATTATTCTCCGAGGTCTGATGACAGATATCTTTTTTCTGAATGACCTCTGAGAATCCATCCTGCTGCTTTATCGATAAAAAAATCATTACTGACAAAAGTCTGCACTGCTGAAAAAACAGTGCGGACTTCATTATTGCTTGTCGGATTTGCTTCCTGCCGAAATATCGATAATAACATGATGGTTCTTGTAAAGCAAAATGTCCCCCGGAAGAAGATAATCCGGACCGGTAAAATATTGGCTTTCTGTCAACACCTCGAAACCTTCTTCGGTCAGACCCGATTATGTTACCTTTTAATTGTACAACACGTTACCTATTTACCGACTGTAATATGACAGAATGCAAGTGTCCTTGTATCTGTCATTTTCTGAAAGTTTGACGCTCGAACCGCTTTCTCCGGGCAAGTTAATTACCGGTGGAATACATGATACATTGTGCACACGCTCATTTTTCCGTTTACCGTTACTATTCCAAGCGTTTTCCTGTTTGCGGGTGATGACGGCGGAATAAACACGGCTTTTTCAATTGTGTCGCTCTTATATCTCCCCAAATTTGTAATGCTGCATCCATCTTGATTTTTATACCCGAACATATTACTTCCAACAAAATTCCCGGCTTTGCTGGGATAAGCTCCTAAGGTGGAAATTGCCGCAGCATCAATAAGTCCCGGGCACATTCTTAAATAGCAGGCCAATACAAGCATTAGTTTTTGAGGCGACTGCATACATTGTTTCACGACTTTGGTAACATATTGCGCCAATCTCCAAACATCCGTTTCTTTTGTATTGCAAACCACACTGAATGCAGTTGAATAATTCCCAAGGCTTCCTTTCTGATAGACGGATACATATTTTCTAATATCCGCTGCAATTAAAACCTTGTTAGTATGATTTTCCAGCATCATGTCAGCAATCAGATAGTCGTTCATCGACACTTGATTCTCGTGACATGAAATTAGGATACGCTCAACATCTGTGCTGCCCTTTGTCTCAATGTGCATAGTAATGGGATTCTGCTTAATATAATCCTTTTCAAAAATCTGGTATTGGCTGTAATCTACCGTATGAGCTTCTTTTATCCACTTTTTATTAGCACTGTTAACAACAAACCTGCTTATCCATGGTAAATCGCATTTTACTGTAAAATCCTTTAATGACTGAATCGTACAGACTTCTTTAGAAACAGGCTGCTGGCCTTTTACATAGAAATTTGCAAATGACTGTGCCAATTCCCACAGACCGCGTCCGTCACATAATAAATGATGTGCAATAAATAACAGGTCAAAGCCTTCTGCTTTCGGATATGCCACTACCTTAAGCAATCCCTCGTGAAAAACATCCCAGCCCAGTTCCGATATATTGCGGTAATCTTCTTGTAAGGTTGCAATCGTGGATTTTTCCATAAAAGGTATTTCGGATTGTTCTTGAAAGCTATAATAAAGCCTTTCACTGTCATCTCCTGCAATCACACTTTTTAATAATGAATGGGCATTGGAAAGCGATCGAATCGTTTCTTTAACGCATTCTAAATCATACTTTTCATTGATGGAAATCATAATCCCAAAATGCATATGAGGGCACATTAAATGTGCTCTTTCTGTTATGATATATTGTCTGTCCATGGTAATTTCCTCCTGAAAGAACGACGCCGCCCAAAATGGTTCTCTCTTAATATATGAATAATCATGCTCTACATATTTCCGTTTGTGTGCCAATTTCACGAATCAGGATTTCTTTTGGACTTACGGGTAAAAAGGACTTCCGACGAAGCTTCATCGTCCCAGACGACTCATGAAAACTTGCTTTCTCGATAAAGCCCCGGAAGCACCCCGGAGGTTCCGCCGCAATATTTTCTGAATATGTTT
>DCDB01000364.1 GCA_002316215.1 Lachnospiraceae bacterium UBA1066
AGCACAGATAAAAACTGCAGATGATAACTGCAGAAAAAAACCGCAGATAAAAACTGCAGATAAAACCGCAGATAAAAACCGCAGATGATAGCTACAGATAAAGTGTACACAAAAATTAACAAGAGCGGCTCAGTTAAGATCTGTAAATAAAAACAGCAGATTACATTTACAAATGAAATCAGATAAGGCGCCTGAGTGCGGCCGCTACGGTTTCCATATCCTGCGTATCATATCGCTGATCTATTGGAAGTGCAAGAATATTTGCGGCATAGCGGTATTCTGTCGAATCCGGAAGACAGTCTTTTATAACGCAGTTCCAGTAAGTAGGAACAAAAATTTTTTCTTTGGCCAGGGCCTTCCGTATCATAATGCCGTTTTCGATGTAAAAAGGATAGGCAAAGGGACCGCCGTCCGGAATGCGCAGGAAATTCTCCAGAGGATTTTCTGCACCAAAGGCGGTATCGAGGAAAAGATAATTCTTCAGCCGCTTTTCTTCAATTGCTTCGTAGTCCAGCCCTCCCAGGATATTTTCCGTAAGACGTGACATGCGTTTTACGGAAGATGAAGTATAGGAATGGGCGTTGTCCAGCATCTGCCTGTAATAAGTTCCTGCATCTTCTTCAAAACGTCCGAGAATATGTGAGAAACGCGTATTTGAACGATCCCTTTCCGATACGGACGGAAGTTCCCGGTCAGAGGCAAGATAAGCACCGTCTGATACGCCGAAAAATTTTCTCACGGAATAGAGCGTCGGCACATTCCCGGAGGGACGCTGAAAAAAAGCGTGGGTATTATCGACAAAAATATTAAGGTATTCTTTCTTCCAGCTGTCGATCTCTTCATTCTTAAGCTGACCGTACGGATTAAGGATAAAAAGCCGTTCATTTTCAGAAAGCGGGCCGGCAGGAAGAGTGGAACGGTCGGGACGGAAATCACGTCCGATGCTGTAGCGGATCAGGGTGATACCGGCTGCCTGTACGGCATCCGTGAGTGAGTCGCACAGAAAATGAGGAACATAAAGCCTGCTGCAGCCGGTGGATTTCAGATAATAGACGCAGGCTGTACGGCCGAGATTGTACTTCACAAGACCGGGATAATATTCCCGGCCTTGTGTTTTTTCAAATTCAAGGTAACCGCCGATCTCTTTCATAACCGAACCTCAAAGATCTTTTTGACGCAGGACATAGTGCGGCATCTTTTTGGACTCATCCAGAACATGCATCATGTATTCGCCGAGAATGCCGATAGAGAGCAGTGTAAGCCCCGTGGAAGCAAGGAGAACAAGAATAAGGGATGTCCAGCCCTGTACGGAAGTTCCTACGGCGAAATAACGGACGAGATAAATAATTCCCAGGATCAGGCTGACAGTGAAAGTGAACACGCCGATATCGCGGACGACGATCAGCGGAAATGCGGAGTGCGTCGTGATATCGTAGAAGAGTTCCTTTGCAAGGGCACGGAAGGTATAGCCGCTGTGTCCGTAAGCCCGGGCATCGTGCCGCACGTCGACATTTATAATACGGTTGCTGTTTTCGACCAGAAGATTGCCGATCTGGGGAAGATGGACCGTTGTGTCTTTGATGGCATCGACGATGAAACGCCTGATCAGCCGGAAAGAAGTAATTTCCAGATCGGGGTCTTTTTTCAGCATCTTGGAAGTCGCATAGACAGAAAGACGCGTTCCGAGTTTGCGGATCCAGCTGTGCTTGCGGCCTTCGTAGCGCGCAAGAATGACATCCACGTCGTCGCGGGCGTCCATAACGGAAATCATTTTCGGAAGTTCTTCAGGCGGATGCTGGAGATCATCGTCCATAGTGATGACGAAATCCCCTTTTACATAATGAAACCCGCAGAGCAGAGCGGGATGCTGCCCGAAATTGCGTGACATCTGGAACAGTTTGACACGGCTGTCCTTTGCACGCAGTTTTTTCATGATTTCCCAGGATTTATCCTTGGAACCGTCATCAACCAGCAGAAGCTCAAAATCACGTTTCAGTACATGGTCAAAGACATCGGACAGACGCCTGTACAGCTCATCCAGCGTATGCTCTGAATTATATACGGGAACAACAACAGAATAAAGGCTCATAAAACTCCCCTTTTTATTCAATAATGTGGTTTGTAAAGTGTTTTTTGGTGCCATAATCATATCATCATTATCGCGTTTTCGCAATAATTTGAACAAAGAGGATGTATGAGGAAGACAAAGTTTGACTGCGGATTTCTTGCAAGCGCTGATATTCGATGCTATAATAAGCTAAATCTTTATGTCTGAACAAAAAGGAGAACTGCAGTATGAGAACTTATGTCGTAACAGGCGGCGCAGGTTTTATCGGATCCAATTATATCCACTATATGTTTAATAAATATAACGATGAAATCCGTATTATCAATGTGGATAAGCTTACATATGCGGGAAATCTTGAGAATCTTAAAGATGTCGAGAAGAGAGAAAACTATACTTTTGTCAAAGCGGATGTCTGCGACAGTGAAGCCATCGGAAAGATTTTCGAAGAAAATGATGTTGACCGTGTTGTTCATTTTGCTGCGGAAAGCCATGTCGACCGCAGCATCAAAAATCCGGATGTCTTTGTAAAGACGAATGTTCTCGGCACGCTTACGATGCTGAATGCCGCGAAGGCTGCCTGGGAAAATCCTGACGGAACCTTTAAAGAAGGGAAGAAATTCCTGCATGTTTCCACGGATGAGGTTTACGGAAGTTTGAGCAACCCGGAAGATTTCTTTTATGAAACAACGCCCTATGATCCGCACAGCCCGTATTCAGCCAGTAAGGCTTCCTCGGATTTTCTTGTGAAAGCTTATATGGACACCTATAAGTTCCCGGCCAATATTACAAACTGCAGCAACAACTACGGCCCGTACCAGTTCCCGGAAAAGCTGATCCCCCTGACCATCAATAATGCGCTTCACGGAAAAGACCTTCCGATCTACGGTGACGGAAAGAATATCCGTGACTGGCTTTATGTGGAAGATCATTGCAAGGGCATTGACCTGGTGCAGGAGAAGGGACGCCTTTTCGAGACCTATAACATCGGCGGACATAATGAGCGCGAGAATATCCGGATCGTCCATATTATCATTGACACGTTAAAGGAAGAACTGGATGATTCTGATCCGAGAAAAGCCCTTGTTTCCGACAAGCTTATCAAATATGTGACCGACCGCAAGGGTCATGACCGCCGCTATGCCATCGCTCCCGACAAGATCAGGAAAGAGGTCGGCTGGTATCCGGAAACGAAATTCGAAGACGGTATCCGCAAGACAATCCGCTGGTATTTTGACCATCAGGAATGGATGGATCACGTCACGAGCGGAAATTACCAGAAATACTATGAGGATATGTATTCCAACAGGTGAAGCCCGAAAAATAATCCGGGGATTTGAAGCATTATTAATTCCGGATTTGAAGTATTATAAATTCTGAAAACAAGGAGCTTAAAATGAAGGGCATAATTTTAGCGGGCGGAGCAGGCACGAGACTGTATCCGCTGACGAAGGCCATGAGCAAACAGATGATGCCGGTTTATGACAAGCCGATGATTTATTATCCGCTTTCTACGCTCATGCTGGCAGGTATCAGGGATATCCTGATCATCTCGACACCGCGTGATCTTCCGGCTTTTAGAGAACTTTTCGGAGACGGAAGCCAGCTGGGAATGAATTTTTCCTATATTGTACAGGATACGCCCAGGGGACTTGCAGATGCATTTATCCTGGGAAAAGAATTTATCGGGACGGATCGCGTCGCACTTGTACTGGGCGACAACATTTTCTACGGACAGAGCTTTTCCAAGGTGCTGAAGGAAGCCGCAGGCCGTGAAAAAGGCGCTACAATCTTCGGCTACTATGTCAAAGATCCGCGGGAATACGGCGTCGTGGAATTTGATGAAAACGGAAAGGCCATTTCAATCGAAGAGAAGCCTTCGCATCCGAAGTCGAAATACGCTGTTCCCGGCCTTTACTTTTACGATAATGATGTTGTTGATATCGCAGCGAATGTCAAACCGTCGGCGAGGGGCGAGATTGAGATTACCTCCGTTAACAATGTCTACCTTGAGCGCGGCGATCTTTATGTCGAAACACTCGGACGCGGTTTCGCGTGGCTGGACACCGGGAACCACGATATGCTGCTTGACGCTGCGGATTTTGTCGCAGCTTTCCAGAAACGCCAGGGCCTTTACATTTCCTGCATCGAAGAAATTGCCTATAAACGCGGTTTTATCGATGCGGAGCAGCTGAAACGTCTGGCGGAACCGCTGATGAAGACTGCCTACGGGCAGTATCTTATGGATATTGCCGAGGGGCTTTAAGAAAAGGAGATACGGATGAAAGTACTCGTCACCGGAGCCAACGGCTATATCGGCCGGTACGTCGTAAAAGAACTCCTGAAGCGCGGACATGAGGTTCTGGCTTCGGATCTTAGATATGACGATATCGATGAGAGGGCCGTTCGGATTAAGGCAGACCTTTTTTCCGGAAGCCCGGATATCTATAAAGAACTCGGAAGCCCGGATGTCTGCATTCATCTTGCCTGGAGAAACGGGTTTGATCATCAGAATTTCAGCCATATCAAAGATCTTCCGGATCATTACCTTTTTGAGAAGAACATGGTTGAAGG
Source organism: Lachnospiraceae bacterium UBA1066 (assembly GCA_002316215.1). Classification (GTDB taxonomy): domain Bacteria; phylum Bacillota; class Clostridia; order Lachnospirales; family Lachnospiraceae; genus Chordicoccus. The sequence goes on from DCDB01000364.1 coordinate 4,640, forward strand.
AGGGCTAAGGCATCTGTGCGTCATGAGCACGATGCATGAGGTGGGATATTTCGAAGGCGCGATTTCGGAAGAAACTCCGACCAATCCGCTGACGCCTTACGGCATCGCGAAAAATGCCCTTCGTGAGCTTACGCAGGTACTTGCCGCAAAGAACGGAGTCGTCCTGCAGTGGATCCGCGGCTACTATATTTTGGGAGATGATCTGAAAAATAATTCTATCTTCTCCAAAATGGCGGAAGCCGAGGCAAGAGGGCAGGAGACATTTCCCTTTACGACCGGCAAAAACCAGTTTGATTTTATTACGATTGAGGAACTGGCCCGCCAGATCGCGGCGGCAGCCGTGCAGAGCGAAGTGACCGGAATTATTAACTGCTGCAGCGGAAAGCCGGTTTCCCTGGCTTGTGAGGCGGAAAAGTTCATTAAGGAGCATCACATGAAGATCAGGCTGGCTTACGGGGTCTATCCGGACAGAGAGGATGCTTCGCCTGCCGTGTGGGGAAATCCGGACAAAATAAACAAAATCATGGAAAATGAGAAACCAG
>DCDB01000279.1 GCA_002316215.1 Lachnospiraceae bacterium UBA1066
CCCTTAGCAGGGGCGCCTCTTCGGCCTCTTGAGTACTTCTCCACAGCCCGAATCAATAAAAAATATTCTTTTAAAGTGCTTGTTTATTATACAAGAACGCTTTTGGCTTGTCAACGTTTGATTTCATATGAAAATTTCATTTTGACACCGTATATAAAAAGCTTCCGATCTGATATCATAGAAATCAGTGCGGAAGCCTCTTGATATTTAATATAAAAGCGGATAATGGGAATCGAACCCACCTCTCAACCTTGGGAAGGTCGTATACTACCGATGTACTATATCCGCCCGTGAAGCATTTTTCTCTGCTTCCTGCGTATTATAGCATGACTTAAAACCATTTGTAAACACAATGTTTTTCCAACAGTTTCAGTCCCCCAGCAAAACTTTCATGACCTGCTCGCCGGACATATCCTGCATTCCTACGGAATCGCTCATGATGCCGCTGCCATCCGTAATCCAGGAAGCCTTGACAATTGCTCCTGACAGATAGGTCTCGGACGGTTCTTCCACAACAGCGTAAGACCATTCCGGAAAATATTTGGACATATAGTATTGTGCCAGGATCGCCGCCTGCGAATCGCAGGTTACCCCGTCCGTCCCGGCTCCCGGCGCTGAAGTACCGCTGATCTGGACTCCTTCTCCCTGCGTAGCCGTCGAAGGCACAAGCGTCGAATGCATAAGCAGGACACTTCCATCCCGGCATGTTCCCAGTATAATATACACGTGACCGCTGTTTCCGCCTTCATCCAGACTCACGACATCTCCCGGACGGAAATTAGAATTATCGGAATAGGCCCAGCCATTTGAAATATAAGATCCTGCAATATCAAAAGATCTTAAAAGCCCGTAAGGATTCTGTTCCGTATAAAGTGCATTGTATATAGCCCACTGCACGTATCCGGAGCAATCGAGCCCGAGGCCGTATTTAGCAGTGTACGGCGTATGGTCATAGCCGGCAACCGCATGGGAAGTAAAGAAATCCCACCAGGATTCCTGATACCCGATCAGGCCGGAATCCACAGTACCTGCATCCGGATTGGCATTCCATCCGCCGTCGAAGACGTACAGTGTGCGTCCGACAGGTTTTAAAGCATTTTGTAAAAATGAAAGGACGGTACGCTGTCCCGGTGCGCTGGCATAAGAAAGATCCAGACCTGAAACCGTCCCGTGCTGCGCCGAAACCCGCTGCACGAGAAATTTTGCATTTTCTCCTGCCGTCAGATGAAAACCGCTCTTTTTATTTGTCAGATAGTAACTTCCATCCGGATCGCCGGTTGGTTCCGCTTTCCATAGCTGGCTGTCTGCGCCATTGTCAATATACTGCCAGGCGGAAGATGTGCCGGACGCATCCGATTTTCTTTCCGTTAAAAGATAATTAGAAATCAGGCAGGTGATCTTTATATATCCGTTTCCTGCAGAAGTAAAAGTAAAGCTCTGCGCCTGTGTCCCGTTTACAGCCGAAAGGCCGGCTTCCGTGCCGATGGCGGCTGATCCGCCTGAAATATCCAGAGCCCTGGCAGGATCAGAAGCTGCTTTCAGAACATAATCCCCATCCGTAAGCTGCCCTGCCGAAGAAGGCGAAAGGTACCATTTCTGGGCATTTGTGCGGTTTATTCTATAAACATCCACTTGCGTTCCTTCTGCCTGAGCGCCCCCATGTACATCAAGAAATACGCCAAGAGAGGATTCAATATATCTGCTCCCATCCGCATTATCGGTAAAACGCCATTTCTGTGCTGCCGTACCGTCAGCTGTACTGATCTGCACATTTGTTCCGTCAGCTGTATCCGCATTCTTTACATCCAGCAATTTACCGGAGTTAAGAGATGTTATGGTATACCAGCCGGCGCCGTCTGACTTAATTATAAATTTCTGGATATTCGTATCCTTCGCTCCTGCTATATCCGCAAACGATCCGTCACTGTAGCCGTTTCCTGCTATATCCAGAAATTTTGTCCTGTCAACAGCACTTTCCAGTGTGTATATTCCGTCGGACACCGCACTATAACTGTTAAGGGAATCATCCTGAGAATTTACGGAAATGAAATTCCATTTCTGCAGTCTGCTGCCGTTAATAATGCCCAAAACCAAAGACGTTCCCGCATTTGCCGTACGGTTTTCCGGCTGCACAGCCATTTTTTCATTGTCAGCAGCCCGGATCAGGACAGCTCCTGTTTCCGCATCAGAAGTAATTTTCCATTGCTGTGCACTGAACCCGCTCTTTGCATACTGTATAACGGAGGCGCCTGCATTTGTTTTTCCATCCGCAAGATCCAGAACCTTATCAGAATTCACATTTAGAATATTGTACGTTCCGTCTCCATTATTCGTGACAAAAAAAGCCTGCCCCGGCGTATTGCTTCCGGAAGCAATCTGCAAAGCGGCGCCGTCTTCACGGGAACTGTCTTTAATCCCTAAAAAATCATTACTGTCAATATAAGAAGAAATACGATAGAAACCGGAGGCAATGTCTGCATCTTTTGAACTTTCCTTATTTTCAGCGTCATAGGATATGCCGGAACTTTTATTATCCCGGTCATCATTTTTTTCATAAGCTGAAACTTTAAAAGCTGTTACCTCCAAAAAAGCAGCCAGAAAGCAGGCAGTCATGGCAATAAAGACCGCCTTCTTTCCGAAAAATCTGCATTTCCTGTTTACTGTACTTTTCATCATATCCTTCTGATTCCCTTTACCCTGAATATCCTGAAAATCTTCCGTATCCGCATTTTCAGCATCCGCGTCTTCTATATCCGAATCTTACTTATCCGTGTCTTTCGAATCCATATCTTCCGCGTCCGTATCTTCCGCGTCCGTGTCTTCCGAATCCGCATCTTCCGCGTCTGCGTCTTCTGTATCCGCATCATCCTCAGTATTCTGTTCTCCGCCGTCCTCTTTAACTTTTGCGAAGCTTGCTACTGTAACGCCTTCCTTCAGGTTCATAACCTTGACACCGGACGTAATCCTTCCGAGAACGGAAATACTGTCAACGGAGGTCCGGATCATGATGCCTTCTGTTGTAATCAGAAGAACCTCATTATCGTCACAGACCATCTTGGCACCGATCAGACGTCCTGTCTTTTCGGTAACTTTGTAGCATTTAACGCCTTTTCCTCCGCGGCTCTGACGGCGGAATTCTTCCAACTCCGTCCGTTTTCCATAACCGTTTTCGGAAATGACAAGCATCTTTCCGCCTTCCTTTTCAACCATCATTGCCACAACTTCGTCATCGTCAGATAGATCCATGCCCCGGACGCCCATCGAGGTCCGGCCTGTTGCGCGGACATCAGATTCATTAAAGCGGATACTCTCGCCTTCGGCGGAAATTAGGAAAACATCCTGATTATCATCTGTGCAGCGCACTTCAATAAGCTCGTCATCTTCCTGAAGCGTGATTGCCAAAAGACCCGTCTTTCTGACATTGGCATATGCCAAAAGCGCGGTTTTCTTAATTAGTCCTTTCTTCGTCGCCATCAAAAGATACCGGTTCTCTTCTTCAAAGGAACGTATCGGGATAACGGCCGTCACATGCTCCTCCGGCTGAAGCTGCAGAAGATTCACAATTGCCGTTCCTCTGGCCGTACGGCTGGCTTCCGGTATCTCATAAGCTTTGAGACGGTAAGCTCTTCCCTGATTTGTCAGGAAAAGCATATAATGATGGTTTGTCGTCATCATGACGTTGGCGACATAATCATCTTCAATGGTCTGCATCCCCTTGATACCTTTTCCGCCGCGGTTCTGGCTGTGGAAATTATCAGGCGTCATACGTTTGACATAACCCAGCTCTGTCGCCGTAATAACCGTTGCTTCATCCGGAATCAGATCTTCCGTCGTGATATCATACTCATCAAATCCAATTTTTGTCCTGCGCTCGTCTCCGTATTTTTCGGCAATGATCTGAAGTTCCTTTTTGATGACGCCGCGCAGCTTATTCTTATCCGCCAGAATTTCCCTGAGCTCCTTAATCGTAATCTGAAGCGCCTTAAACTCTTCTTCAATCTTGCTGCGCTCCAGACCTGTCAGTGCCCTGAGGCGCATATCGACAATAGCCTGCGACTGTGCATCCGAAAGCCCGAACCTCTTCATGAGCTGTTCTTTAGCTTCCTGGACATTTGCCGAACCGCGGATAATGGCGATAACTTCATCAATGTTGTCAAGCGCAATCAGCAATCCCTGCAGGATATGCGCGCGTTCTTCCGCTTTATTCAGATCATATTTGGTTCTTCTTGTGACGACGTCTTCCTGATGGATAATATAATACGTTAAAAGTTCTTTCAGGTTAAGAACCTTCGGCTCGCCGTTTACCAGCGCAAGGTTAATAATTCCGAAAGTATCCTGAAGCTGCGTATGCTTATAAAGATGGTTCAGAACGACATTGGCATTTGCATCGCGTCTTACTTCAATGCAGATTTCCATTCCTTCTCTGCTGGAATGATCGTTCAGAGCCGTAATGCCGTCAATTCTTTTATTGCGTACCAATTCGGCAATAGACTCGATCAGCCTGGCCTTATTAACAAGATAAGGCAGCTCTGAAATAAGAATCTCCGTTTTTCCCGAGGGAAGCGTTTCGATACGCGAAACGGCCCGGACAATAACTTTTCCGCGTCCGGTGCGATAAGCTTCTTCTATTCCCCTGCGCCCCAGAATTGTGGCTCCTGTCGGAAAATCCGGTCCCTTGATATCCTTCATAAGATCCGAGATTTCTGTTTCCCTGTTCTCCATTTTATCGTTAATCATACGGATACAGGCCGTTACCACTTCTTTCAGATTATGCGGCGGCATATTTGTAGCCATACCGACGGCAATACCGGTCGTACCGTTAACGAGAAGATTCGGTATTCTTGATGGAAGGACGGACGGTTCTTTTTCCGTCTCGTCAAAGTTCGGTACAAAATCAACCGTATCTTTATTGATATCCGCCAGCATTTCCATGGAAATCTTCGAAAGACGGGCTTCCGTATACCTCATGGCGGCAGGCGAATCACCGTCTACGGATCCGAAATTCCCGTGGCCGTCGACAAGAGGATAGCGCGTAGACCATTCCTGCGCCATATTGACAAGAGCTCCGTAGATAGAAGAATCTCCGTGCGGATGATATTTGCCCATCGTATCGCCGACGATACGTGCGCATTTTCTGTGGGGCTTATCCGGTCCGTTGTTCAGTTCAATCATCGACCACAGGACACGCCTCTGGACAGGCTTTAATCCGTCGCGTACATCCGGAAGGGCACGTGATACAATAACGGACATCGCATAATCAATATACGATGTTTCCATTGTCTTTTTCAAATCCACTTCATGTATCTGATCAAATACCTTATCGTCCATAATTTATGTCCTTCCGTCTTATGTTCGCATCATATGACTTGCCATGCGGGATTTATTTAAAGATTTCTGGATTCTTAATCTCCGCCTGTTTCCCGTATTGTCTTTTATACATCCAGGTTCTGGACGTATTTTGCATTCTCTTCGATAAATTCTTTCCGCGGCTCGACCTTATCGCCCATAAGCGTCGTAAATGTAAGATCTATTTCAGAAGCCGCGTCCTCATCCATATTGACGCGCTTAAGAATTCTCTTTTCAGGATCCATGGTCGTTTCCCAGAGCTGGTCGGCGTCCATTTCCCCTAAACCTTTATAGCGCTGGACCTTATTATTCTGGTCACGTCCGATTTCCTGCATAATTTTTTCAAGTTCCGCATCCGAATACGCATAATACTCTTTCCTGTTTTTCTCCACCTTATAAAGCGGCGGCTGAGCCAGAAAAACATGTCCCTGCTTAATAAGTTCCGGCATAAAACGATACAGGAATGTCAGCATCAGCGTTGCAATATGCGCTCCGTCGACATCGGCATCCGTCATAATAATGATTTTGTCATAGCGCAGCTTCGAAATATCAAAATCTTCATGTATTCCTGTTCCGAAAGCTGTGATCATAGCCTTTATTTCAGCATTTCCGTAAATGCGGTCAAGCCTTGCTTTTTCAACATTCAGTATTTTTCCGCGCAGAGGAAGGATGGCCTGAGTCGCGCGTGACCTCGCCGTCTTCGCAGAACCTCCTGCGGAATCTCCCTCGACAATAAAAATTTCGCAGTGGCTGGCATCCTTATCCGTACAGTCCGCCAGCTTTCCCGGAAGCGCCATGCCGTCCAGAGCAGACTTTCTTCTTGTCAGATCCCGTGCCTTGCGTGCAGCATCCCGCGCTCTTTGTGCCAGCACGGATTTCTCAACCGTTGCCTTGCCGACAGACGGATTCTGTTCAAGGAAAATCTGAAGCTGATCCGCAACAATAGCCGTAACAGCGCCTCTGGCTTCGGAATTTCCGAGTTTCTGTTTCGTCTGTCCTTCAAACTGAGGATCTTCAATTTTTACGCTGATAATTGCCGTTAAGCCTTCCCGGATATCTTCCCCGGTAAGATTCGCTTCCGTATCTTTCAGAAGTTTATTTTTCCGGGCATAGTCATTGAATGTCTTCGTTATGGCCGCGCGGAAGCCTTCAATATGCGTTCCGCCTTCCGGTGTAATGATATTATTGACAAAACCGTAGGTATTTTCCGTATAGCCGTCGTTATGCTGCATCGCGACTTCAACGTATACGCCGTCCTTTTCTCCTTCACAATAAATAATCTTATCGTAAAGCGCCGTCGAAGAACGGTTCAGATATTGTACAAATTCCCGTATGCCGCCCTCATAATGGAAGACCCTCTGCTTCGGCTCTTCCCCGCGGTTATCCGTAAACGTAATCTTCAGGCCTTTTGTAAGAAACGCCATTTCACGGAAGCGCTGCTTAAGGACATCAAAATCAAAATTTATGTCATCAAATATTTCACGGTCAGGGAAAAATGTAACCGTCGTTCCGTGTTTCTCCGGATCGCAGTCGCCGGCTACTTTCAGCTTATACATAGTCTTGCCGCGTTCATAACGCTGCTGGTATATTTTTCCTTCATGGAAAATCCTGACTTCCAGCCATTCCGAAAGGGCATTGACAACAGAAGCTCCGACACCGTGAAGTCCGCCGGAAACCTTATAACCTCCGCCGCCGAATTTTCCGCCGGCATGAAGAATTGTAAAGACAACTTCTACCGCTGGAATTCCGGCCTGATGATTTATTCCGACCGGTATTCCTCGTCCGTTATCCGCTACTGTTACGGAGTCGTCTTTATTAATCTTCACTTCAATGTGATCGCATGTACCGGCAAGGGCTTCGTCTACGGAATTATCCACGATTTCATATACAAGATGATGAAGACCTCTTGCAGAAGTCGAACCGATATACATACCGGGTCTTTTTCTTACGGCTTCCAATCCTTTCAGTATCTGGATCTGATCCGCACCATATTCTTCATGATCTTCGATATTCATTCAATTCCTCCCTTTACGACATGAAAAACCCTGTCTGCATTAAAGCTGCTTTTAACAAATTCATCCAGGCCGGTACACGTAATAAATGTCTGCGTTTCCTTTATACTGCTCAAAAGATAATTCTGCCGGTCGCGGTCAAGCTCAGAAAGAACATCATCCAAAAGCAGGACCGGCTTTTCGTTTGCTGCCTTTTCAATCATCTGTATTTCCGAAAGCTTAAGTGAAAGTGCTGCCGTCCTCTGCTGTCCCTGAGAGCCGTAAATGCGCAGATCCATACCATTTACACTGATGCACAGATCATCTCTGTGAGGTCCTGCAGAAGTATTTTTTAATTTTAAGTCAGCCTCGCGGTTTTTATTCTGTTTGTCTGCAAAATCACTGATTTCCGTATTTTTTTCGTAAGAGACTTCCAGTATTTCACTTTTCCCCGTAAGGTTCTGATGGATTCTGCCCGCCGTCTCATTTAAGCTTTCCGTAAATTCCGTTCTTTTCTCAATCAGCCTGCTGCCGTAATTTCTCAGCTGTTCATCCCATATATCCAGTTCTGTTTCAAGCTTCGGATTGAAAAAAATATCATGAAGCAGCCTGTTGCGCTGATTCAGGCATTTATTGTACTGCATCAGGTTTGAAAGATAAATCCGGTCCAGCTCGCACAGGATAAGATCCATAAACTTTCTTCGTTCACTCGGACCGTTTTTAATAATACTTAAATCTTCCGGTGAAAAAAAAACCATATTGACAATGCCGAACAGCTCACCTGCACGCCGTATCGGAATACCTCCGATGGCAATCCCTTTCGGCTTGTTCTTCTTAAGATGCATATCGATGCGATAATCATTATCAGCTTTTATAATATGCATTCTCAGATGGCTTTCCTCTTCTCCCATCCGGATAATATCCCTGTCTTTCGTCCCCCTGTGGGACTTTGTCGTACCGCCAAGATAAATGGCCTCCAGGATATTGGTCTTTCCCTGGGCATTTCCGCCGTAAATGATATTAATTCCGGGATCCGGCAGAAGCGAAAGCTTTTCAAAATTACGGTAATTCTTAAGATCCAGGGATTTAACGTACAACTTTTACCACCGTATCGTGAAATGAAACCTCGTCTCCTTCGTGAAGCTTTCTTCCGCGGCGGATTTCTTTTTCACCGTTTAATTTTACTTCCCCGTTCTGGATAATGACCTTAGCGTCGGATCCGCTTTCCGCAAGTCCTTCAGCCTTTAAAAGCTGGCCGAGTGTAATATATTCACCCTTAAGTACTAATTTTTTTTCCAATTTATCCGCCTTTTCCTTTTCGGCTGTCCTTTTAATCAGTTATTATTCAAAAAATGTTATCTTCTGAGTCCATTCGATATATCATCGGATAAAATTAACAGGAAGAATCAGGTAAGTATAATTCTTATCTTCATCCCTTATATAGCATGGGGATTTCGGATTCGTAAAATACAGTGTGACATATTCATCATCAATAACCTTCAGGGCATCCATCATAAATCTCGGATTAAAGCCGATCATCAGGTCTTTTCCTTCTTTTTCAATGTCAATATTTTCATCCATGGCGCCAAAAGGAGAATCAATATTCAGGTTAAGTCTCCCATCCTGGATATCGATAATAATAGGTTTTTTATCTCCCTCCCGGACAAAAAGCGTAGCACGGTCAATGCAATCCGTCAGCAGCTGCTTTTTTATTTTCACTTTTGTTTCGTAGTCATTGGAAATCATCTGGTCAACATTAAAATATTCTCCTTCGATGAGCCTTGAAACAACCGTTGTATCCGTAAGTTCAAAAACAACATGGTTCCGCGCGATGAAAATGCTGACATTATCATCCATTTCACCTGTCAGAATCTTGCATATCTCACTTAAGGTCTTTCCGGGAACAATGACTTTTTTATTCTCATAGCTTTCTTTAAGCTCAACCCTGCGGATTGAAATACGATGCCCGTCAAGCGAAATAACGCGGAAATTATTCCCGGAGATCTCAAATAACTCTCCGGTCATGACTTTATTGTTTTCGTTTGAGGCTATCGAAAATATCGTCTGCTGTATGACCTGACGCAGTGTAAACTGTGAAATTGAAATGCACTCGTCTTTTTCTACAGCCGGAAGGAAAGGGAAGTCTTCTCCTGAATTTCCGCTCAGGACAAATTTTGATTTATCGCACAAAATCGTAATATTATAATTTTCATCCGAAGAGACCGTAACGTCGCTGTCCGGAAGCTTACGGATGATCTCTGAGAAAAGCTTTGCATCGACAGCTACGATTCCGGTTTCAATAACCTGGCCGTTAACGCACGTATCGATTCCCAGTTCCATGTCATTTGTCGTAAATTTAATGCCGTTATCGGAAACGTCAATCAGGATACATTCCAGGATCGGCATTGTTGAACGTACCGGAACAGCTCTTAAAGCAATATTTGAACTTTTCAGAAGATCTGATTTCGTGCATATGATTTTCATGGACTGCGAAGCTCCTCTCAAAGATAATTGAAATGAATTAAAATTAAAAGTAATAATATTAAGGCATGTGAATATGTGAAAATGGCCGTTTTTGCTGATAAATACAACATTTTTCACGGGTATAAGAGTGTTGACGGCATGGGATTTTTATGTGGCGTCTGTGTTCTTATCTGTGCTGTACGCTTTTTATCCACATTATTTCCACGTGGAAAAGTTTATATATTGGGGTTAATTTTCTTTTTTATCGTTTCCACGTTATTCCGCGTTTCTTCAGAAGTCTGCAATTCCTTTTCAATTTTCCGATAGGCGCTTATGACTGTCGTGTGATCCTTCTTATTAAGAAGGTTCGCAATCGTAAGAAGAGAATCTTCTGTCATTTCACGGCAAAGATACATGGCGATTTTACGCGGATAGACAAATTTTGTATCCCTTTTCTGGCTTCTTATTTCAGAAGAGGTCAGATGAAAATGTTCCGCCACTGCGTCAATAATCATTTCGGACGTAACGCTTCTTTTTTCATCCGGTGAAATAATATCTTTCAGTATTTCTTCAGCAAGTTCCAGTGAAATCGTCCTTTTTTCGAGGATGCTCTTTGCACGGATCCGGTTAAGGCAGCCTTCAAGTTCACGGATATTGGATTTTATATTCTTGGCGATATAATCCAGAACAGCATCGTCAATATGATATCCGTCCAGATCTTCTTTCTTCCTGAGAATAGCCATTCTCGTCTCGTAATCAGGCGGTGCAATATCGGCAATCAGTCCCATCTCAAGACGTGAGCGGATGCGCTCTTCCAGTATATCCAGATCCTTTGGCGGTTTATCCGATGAAATAATAATCTGTTTTTTTGCCTGATAAAGGGCTTCGAAGGTATGGAAGAATTCTTCC
>DCDB01000194.1 GCA_002316215.1 Lachnospiraceae bacterium UBA1066
CCGTCATTATTAATCCCCGCGACGCCGCCGAGATTGCTTGCGCTCGGATAAGTCTGAATCGTACAGTCGGACACCGTCGTATCCGAAATAGCTGCCTCATTAGAACCGGCAATGCCGCCGACATTGCTGGTCTCCCTGCTTTTTGAATTATTAACAACTTTTAGATAAGAGACATTGGAATTATCGATGTTTCCGGAATTAGCAGCGGCAATGCCGCCGACATCATTAAGAGCTGTAATAGTTATCTTATTTTTTGAAGTTCCTTCGCTGTTGCAATAAGTAATACTGGCACCTGTATTGCTGGTCGCCGCGATTCCGCCTGCACTTCCGCCTGCGGAAGCCACGTCCGCCTTATTTGAGCAATGTGCAATTTTTCCGGAATTATCCGATACAATGCCTGCCGCATAACCGCTTGATACAGCAGTAACATCGCCGGTATTATTGCAAAACTGTATCATACCATCCTTTTCTGTATTTTGTCCTGCTATTCCGCCCGCGTACCCGTCAGAAGCGGAAACCGCCGCTGCGTTTTGTAAATACTGAAGAGGAGCCGTCCCTTTATACACCCCAAAGAAGCCTCCGGCAACGCTGCCGCTGGCTGTGATATTGCTGGTGCTTCCCATCTGAAGATACTTGCCTCCCATGCCGCCGCCGGCAGTTGTTTCAGCCGAAGCGCCTGCCGCAGCATCGGCCTGACCGCCGCTTAAGACATCTTCGCTGATGCCGGCTACACCGCCGACATTTTTGTTCCCGGAAACGGTGACGCACATCACAATAGGATTTCCCGAACTGTCGGCGCAGTTAACCGTTGCGCCGGAATAGTTGTAGCCGATGAGACCGCCGACATTTTCTCCAGTTGCATTTACGACAGCATTATCGGCACTTGAAGAGCTGCCGGCAGCAGCTCCCGATGAACCTGAAGACTGGCCGACAATTGTTCCTGAAATGACACCATAGTTTTCCGCCGCTATTCCGCCGACACAGTCTTTGCCTGTTACCGTAACATTTCCAAATTTACAATCAGCGATCGTGCCTGATGTATAATCCTTGCCGCCGTAGGTAACTTGCGTGTCCGCGGTTGAAGACGATCCGGTTGAACTGCCTGAGGAACCGGATGCGGATGAGCCTGACGCGGAGGAATTTCCGGAAGCTGATGCGGACTTCGATACCGGCAGATTCGCGCCTGCAATCCCGCCGACATAGCTCGCCGCATTGCTGCCGGTACTGGAAACCGTACAGTTAATAATGAGACCTTCATTTATCTCACAGATGCCGCCGGTGTAGGTGCCGTTCGTCGTCACACGTCCCTGCTGCGCATTTCCGCAGCCGTCAATGACTGCGTATTTAGTCACTTTTCCGATAATGCCGCCGACATAGGAGTATCTGAAAGGATTTGTGTCGCTCTTATGCTTCGTCACTTCCTGAACCGACGTCAGGTATGAGGTGGCGGCAACTTCGGACATATTAGTGACATTTTTGACAATTAAATATGTTTCTTCGTCGTTGCAGCCGATAACGCCGCCGATAAAGTACTTCGCTGAAAGCACACTGAGCTTCGTTCCTGAAGTCGAACCCGCGCCCGACTGGGAAGCTGTTTTACCATTTATAGTAATAGTCTTCGTCGTATGAACATCTTTATTACCGTACTGTAACGATACATCCGAAAGCACCGGCACTGTATCTGACAAACTAAGAGAAGCCTGTACATCCTTTCGCAGGCTTGCTTTCATTGTCGCGTCCGGCAATGAACTGACCGTTCCGATCAGCCGGTTATAGCCGATGAAACCGCCCCCGTATTCGGTCGCGGTAAGTTTTCCGAGAAAGTTATCTGTTGAAAAATGCGCGGCAATGTCCTTTTCGACCGGAATGATGTTTCCTCCGATAGTGCCTCCGACATAATAGTCTCCCTTTATACTGTTAGGATTGGATTTCAGATCGCGCCCGACCGAATCCGGTTTATCGGAATCATATATCAGTTTGTTATTTTTATCGGTATCGCCCTCCACATATTCCAGAAGGTTGACAGAGGCATTAAAACCCGCAAAACCGCCGACGTATTTCTTTCCTGAAATGCTTCCTCCGCCGACGGCATAGCCTGAAATAACGGAATGAATGTCGTTGTATCCGACGATTCCGCCGACGAAATTACCGCCGGTCACATTGGCGACCAGCGAACTTATACTGTCAAGGTCATACTTGTTTCCGGTGGCATTCGAATCCAGATAATTATAGGCGACCAGCCCGTCGTTATAACCGGTGATACCGCCGACATAGTCGGCGTTAAAAAGGCTAACTGTTTTTCCGGTAGAATCCGTTGTTTTCAGATTTGAAAGTGTCGTAATCGCCGTTCCGGATCCGACATTACTGGTGCCTTTGACGAGCTTTGCTGTTATCACTTCACTATTATTGAAAACAGGACTTCCATCCTGTTTCTTTGCGGAATCAACGTATCCGTTCGCACCGGCCACGCCGCCCGCATAGGACGTCACTGCGCCTACGAAGCCAGTGTTGCGCCAGCCCATGATCGTTCCGCTCGGATTATAGCCGACAACGCCGCCGACAAAATCGTTGCCCATGACATGGCCCTGATTATCCGTAATCTTCTGATTGTCGTCCAGACCGCTTAAAACAGCATCTGCTCCGACATTGTAGCCGATAATTCCGCCGACGTACCGGTCGCCGAAAATATAGCCCTCCGCTTTGGTATTTTCTCTTGTCGTATTACATTTTTCAACCAGACCGCCGTCGTTGTAACCGATAATCCCCCCGACATACCAGCCGTTCAGCTTCGCCTTTACGTCAGACTGCGTCCAGATAACGCTGTTCCCTCCGGACGTATATTGAGGAGCTGCTTTGCAGGAATTGACCGTGACGGTACTCGTTGTTACAGTAACGGCACCGTTAGGTTGTGTTTCTGCCGTGGCCGTGCATTTTCCGATGATACCGCCGAGATTCTCGGTCTGCGCAATGGTAAAGTCGGTACTGTTATCGTGTGCGAGCGCTTCAAGCGGTCCGTAATTGAGACAGTCTGTGACAGTAATTGATTTTCCATAATTATTGGACCCGGATAAATCAGTCCCGTCTGCTGTTTTCTGCACAAAATCGAGATAGCCGACAATACCGCCAAGATTCCGCGCATTATCGCTGTCTTTTGCGGCCGGTCCGCTCACTGTCCAGCCGTTGACACCCGCCTCTTTAACCGTCGCATAGTTCACCAGGGAATCATACGACGTCGATTTTTTCGTATTGCCCTTACTGAAAATGTACGTACCGGCAATGCCTCCCACGTTCCGGCGTCCGCTGACGGTGCTTCCGTCTGCATCACCGGTCCCCGCCGTGCTACCCGAAGAAATGAGGGAATGGCCCACCGTCAGGCCGGAAAGATCTTTGCCGCTGTCGACCGCACAGAAAGAGCCGACATTCTTCTGTCCCGTAACAGTTATCTTATCCAGCGTAAGATTTCTGATGGTTCCGTAATTTGTCAGAAACAGTCCTGCGCTGTAGTTGCTGATGCTGCTGTTAACGGCCCATCGTGCATAGGAGGCCACCGTTGGATCGTTCGTCTTCGTCGTAGAATTGCTGAGTTTAATTTCTTCACCGGTAAAAATTACAGTATCTGGATTTTTCATATTTTCTTTATTCCTGCCTGATACTGCATCGCCAATATAGCCGTTATTAGCGGACGCGCTGACGGAAATCCCGCTGATCGCATATTTCTGCGAACCGCTCTTAACATTTCCCTCAAAGGTATCCGTGCTGCGCAGAAGCTTTATAGACGGGAAATCGTAGGTCTGGGCTGAAGAAGTACCCGAAGCCGCGAAATCCTTCACGGGCGTCTGGCTCAGATAGAGATAACCGCCCGTCTTGAATTCTGTCCAGCTGAAGCTTTTTCCGACCTTCAGGTCGAGACTTTTCGTCGAATTTCCTCCGGACGGGTCAACTGCTTCTTCACTGCCGGATTCGCCTTCTCCGGTACCGGTAATGTAAGTCTTATTATAAATTGTTGAAAATGAACCGTGCGTCACTTTTTCGGATATATTTTCCGTATAGTAATCCTCTATATAGCGAATATTATAAAGATGCCTGGCATTTTTAAGCCCTACCGTCCGGCTGACGGTACCGCCTGCTTTAGAATCCCCTGTTTCATTTGCAAAATATGGATTTTCTGCATTGCTGGTTCTGGGTGTTGTGTTCTGGTAGTAGCCGTCGAGGCTGCCCGAAACGACGCAATAAATCTCCCCTGTGTCAAAACTTTCCAATGCGCTGTAGGCTTCCTCGAAACGGTGAAAGCTCATCGTATCGCGGAGATAATTACCTTCGCCTGTTGTAGAGAGCTCCGACTTGAAATATTGGTTCGTGGAAGCCGCAAGGTCAGCTGCATCAAGAATGACCGTCATAGTTGTCTGTTCATTCGGGAGGGCGTCCGAATAATAGGCGATGACATCGAATTTTTTCGCCAGAGCATCCTTGACTTTAGTGAGATCCTTATCTTCATATTCAAATTTTTCTATACCTTGCTTTAAAATGGTACAGCTCACCTTATTCTCATTGCCGCCTGTACCTTTCTGGCAGACCTTCGTTGATGCGTCCGTACCGGTCCAACCCTCGTTCAGGCGGATTGTGAAAAGCAGCTGGTCTTTGCCGTCTTTATCTTTGAGAGTTTTACTGTAGACCTTTATATCATAGGTGAGCTCGCCTATTGCCTGCGGAATCTTGTTGATTCGGAACGTCAGGTTCAGGGTTTCTGCATTATTCAGGCTTAAATCGGTGATGGACGGTTTCTCCTTCTTCGCGCTGATATCCTTTGACAAAGTGTCTACGCCATAATACCCGATCAGCCGGCTGTCGCGGAATGACGAAGACCGGACTGAAATATTTAGGCCGCTTCTGCCGTTTTTCCCCTCGTAAATGAACTTACCGCCCGCTGCTTTCCTGTCACTGTAAAGGACAGAAAACACCTGTCCCGCTTCCGGAGAAAATTCAACGCAGATTGAAGCTTTCAAAAGAGAACGATCATAAAGATAGGTGGTAAAAAGATCGTAAATTGCAGTTTTCTGCGAATCTTCCAGACTTCCGGACTGCAATGTCCCGGATTGATATTTTGCATAATCGTCCGCAGTGAGAAGTACGCTCATGATGCTGCCCCGGTATTTGGCCTTGTCAACCGTTTGAGAAGTTGTTTTAGATGCGGCTTCAACATTTGCCCAGACAGATTCCGGTGTCGCCATGTCCGTTCCGTCCTGGTAGATTTCTTTACTTAATTTCTCAGCCGTATTCGATGCCAGCAGAATTACCGCCGGGTCGGAACCTGACGGCAGTTCGGAAAATTGTTCTTTGAAAAGATCGATCCGGCCGTTTGCCGCGTATTCGGTCAGCTGATTCTGCGCAACCGTGTAGAGGCTGCGTGCGTATTCATTTTCCTTCAGGAAAATCATATGATGGTACCAGCCGATGCCGGCCAGGATTCCTCCGCCCAAAAGAACGGCAAGAACGGCCATCACGACAATCAGCTCAACCAGTGTAAGACCTTTATTATGAAAAAAAGATTTATCAGATTTTGCTCCCATTATCCCCTCAATGTCCGGGTCGCACCCATATCGCTATATACAAATGAATCAGGAAAGCATCCTGATCAGATGTTTTCCTGAAATAAATGATTTATATCTGATTTTCAAGATTTAAAAAAAAATCATAAAAAACTAATATCCTTTATAAAGATAACATAGCATAGAAGTTTTCTCAACTGTGGCGCTTAAAGTGCGCGTTTTTTAACCCGTGGGGACAGTCCCCGGGAACTCGACTTAACGCGCTAATGCGAACCCCCGGGGGCTGTCCCCGTAAGTTTGATTAACGCGCTAATGCGAGCCCCGGGGACTGTCCCCAAAAGTTTGCATTCTATCTCAAAGGATTACGCCGGAAAGGCAAAACCCATATACCACGCAATCAGCGCCGTTCCGAAGAATGCCGCGAAGGCCAGGCCGAAACAAAGGAATGGTCCGAAGGCAAAATGGTCTTTCCTTCCGGCTTTTTTTGATGCCAGAAGAACGATTCCCCAGATCCCGCCGGTCAAAATGCCAAGAAAAAGCGCGACAAGGCTAAGCTTCCAGCCAAGGAACAAACCGCACGCGGCAAGAAGCTTGATGTCGCCTCCTCCGAAAGCACCAGGGATTGCGAGAGTTATTAGAAAAAGCGGACCGCTGGTGCAGACAAAACCGATCAGCCGTTCCGGAATTGTTATTTCGGGAAATGTAAAGAAAGATACGACCGCCACAACGAGCATGGCGATTATAAAACCGTTCGGGATTTCCATCGTGTCATGATCGACAAATGCTACAATTTCAAGAACACAAAGATAAGCAAAAACCGTAAGAATGCGCAGAAGAGCTGAAGTACCTCCGGCTCCCGTCAGGACCCCGGCCGCATAATCAAAAATGTCAGTCGAAACAGCGGCGGCGCCTGTAGAAATTCCTTCCGCTGCAATTGCAGCTGAATTTGACGATGCGCCGATTATGCCCTCCGGACTTCCGAAGCGCAGCACCGTCGCGACGGCCAGAATGCCGCCGAGTATTTCGGTCAGAGTATCGCGGACAGGGATGTGCGTTTTGCAGTATCTGCATTTTCCGCGAAGAAAGATGTAGCTGAAAACGGGAACCATGTCGCAGAGCCGAAGCTCGTGCCCGCAGGACGGGCAGAAAGACGCGCCTTTAACAAAATTCAGCTGTTTCGGCACGCGGTAAATGACAACATTGAGAAATGAAAATATTGCGGCGCCCATCATAAAGATCAGGAAATACAGCACGCCAATTAATAATGCCAGCACCTCAGTCATCCCTTCATTTTAAAATCTGATACTTTCAGGTTGCGCCATAAGACGGCCGGTACTTCAAATTCTGCATAAACTGATTACACTTCGTTCTCAATATCCGGATTTTCCTCCATATACGGAAAGCTCCGCCGTTTCAAGTCAGCTGTCTCCCGTAAAATCGAGAAGTTTCCAGTTGAAATAAACCTTCCAGGACTTGAACTTATCGCCATTAGCCACATATTCCGCATAGAAATCGCCCTTGCGGTAGGTGAAGCTCTTCGGGATATTCTGCTCCGTATTCCATGCCGTGAGAGTAATTTTCCCGCTTTCACCGGATGTCTCGGCTATCTCCTCCGCCGCGCCGGCGGCAAGTCCGTTGTAGGCGGTCGGATCGTAAATTGAAGTTCCTTCGCCATATTTTTCTATCGCCACCAGCTTCATGCTGATCCGGACGTTCTTTGCTTCACGCAGCACCTGATTAGCCTCCGTATAGATGACAAAAAACCACCCGGCGACTAAAAAGACCAGCGCAGCAATCAAAAGTATTATAATCCTGCGCTTCCAAATTTGAAATCTCGAAACTTCAACGGCTTTCGATGCCAAAGCGTACTCCCTTTACTGCATTTTTTATTAAAAACAAAAGTTTTCCGCAGTCCGGAAACTTTTTCGACTCTTGAAACTTGCATTTTATTATACTATATTTTCCCACAAGAAAAAAGTAGGACAAAAACGCGTGGGGACTGTCCCCAAGGTATCGAGACAACGCGTTAACTCACTCCTGAGAACTGTCCCCACGGTATCGAGGCAACGCGTTAACTCACTTCCGCGAACTGTCCCCACGTGTTTTTACAGTATCCGTATCATCCCCGGGGACTGTCCCAAGAAGTTTGTAGAGCAGTTCCGGATTGAGGGGCTTTGCGACATGACCGTTCATTCCGGAATTTAAGCACTTGCGCACATCTTCTTCGAAGGCATCTGCCGTCATTGCAAAGATCGGAACGGTCTTCGCATCCGGACGCTCAAGGGCGCGGATTTGATGAACTGCCTCGAAGCCGTCCATGACCGGCAT
>DCDB01000043.1 GCA_002316215.1 Lachnospiraceae bacterium UBA1066
TAATTTTTTTCTTAGAATAAGGTTGACAAATGACTACCGGTTTTATATAATACTACTTGCGTTTGAAAAAGCGCTTTTAAAAGAAAGAGAGCGTTTTGGTATTAAGAGGCGACGGGGTGTGGCTCAGCTTGGCTAGAGCGCCTGGTTTGGGACCAGGAAGCCGCAGGTTCGAATCCTGTCACCCCGATTATATAGTTTTTAATATCATCTGATAAGTTTGAATTCCATATTGACTGTATCGGAAGTTTTGATACGCGGGTGTAGTTCAGTGGTAGAACACCAGCCTTCCAAGCTGGATATGTGGGTCCGATTCCCATCACCCGCTCTCGTTTTCTTTCCAGGAGACGTTTAAGCGGCGACATGTGCTTGTAGCTCAGTTGGATAGAGCAACGGCCTTCTAAGCCGTGGGTCGGGGGTTCGAGTCCCTTCAGGCACGTATATGGTGGGAGTAGCGTAGTTGGTTAACGCGCCAGATTGTGGCTCTGGAGACCGTGGGTTCGAGTCCCATCTTCCACCCTGCAGCAAAAAGCTGCGAAATCTTGGTGAGCATTGGGCTATCGCCAAGGGGTAAGGCACAGCACTTTGACTGCTGCATTCGGTGGTTCAAATCCACCTAGCCCAGCGTACGGGATATTAGCTCAGGCGGTAGAGCACTTGACTTTTAATCAAGTTGTCCGGGGTTCGAGTCCCCGATATCTCATTCTCAGAGAAATAGCGGATTTCCTTGAAAACACAAGGAATTCCGCTATTTTTAATTAATGTAAAGGAACCACCTGTCCGGCAGGTGGTTCCCACAGCTCCATTTATTTCTGCTCCTGTACAAACTGGATGAATTCTTTTGCAGCGTTCTCGTCTGCAGCGTTTGCCGTGTACATCTGATTGCCCATATCACCTGAAAGGATTTCCGGCATCCGTTCGCACATCTTGATCTTACCACCGTATTTCTTCAGGATCTCTTCATGGGTATGAACGTATTCATGACAATCCCGGCGGCTGGCATAGACACAGTAATGATCATCCTGGCTTGGCGGAAGGAGACGCTTGTCGTATACGGTCATATCCGCCCAGATTTTATAAACATCCGTGTTGTGCGCAAAATTCATCATATCCGGGGTGTAGCCGCCGGCCGGACGCATATTGACTTCCAGACCGACGTAATCGCCGACATTTCCCAGACCGGGTTTTTCTTTCGTGAGGCGGAAAAATTCAAAATGCACGAAACGGCTCCGCACACCGAAAGCTGAAAGCGTTGCCCTTCCAAGGCGGGCAAGGGCCTCCGGCACATCTGCTGTCGTATAATATGCCAGATCTTTTTTACTGATCAGGATATCCATGATCGAAGGAGGAAATGAAGAGCTTGATTCAAAAAGAGGCTCACAGTTTGAATCTGTTATAGCGTCATAGGATACAATATCACCTTCGACGAATTCTTCCATGACATAAGGGACGGGAACGTGGTTTGAAAAAAAGTTTTCCAGTTCCGTATCGCAGGACAGCTTGTAGGTATCGGCAGCACCGACGCCGACATCCGGCTTGACAATTACGGGATAGCCGACTTCATTTATGAACCTTCTGGCAGCATCGATGTCTGTTACGACATGACAGCGCGCACTCGGGACGCCTGCCTTGGCATAAAAAGCTTTCATTCCGGATTTACTTTGGTAATGTTCAATTTCATCGGATCCTACGCCGGTTGTGATGTGAAAATCGGTGCGGAGACGGGCATCCTGTCTAAGCCAGTACTCATTGTTCGATTCCAGCCAGTCAATCTTTCCGTACCTAAAAGAAAAAAATGCAACAGCTTTAAAGACGGCATTATAATCTTCAAGTGAATCGACCTTATAATATTCGGTGAGAGCTTCTTTAAGGCGGCTGTCAAGTGCGTCATAGGGACTGTCGCCTATTCCCAGGACATTGACTCCGTCCTTATGGAGACGGTCGCAGAAATTCCAGTAGGTATGCGGAAATTGAAAAGAAATGAAAATAAAATTCATGATTGCCTCCGAATTTTTTTTGCGGCGCAGCAGAAAACTTTTCAGAAGAACGAAAAGAAGAGCTTTTACGCCTGAATTAATGTTTGTCTCATAGAATATGTTAAATTTGTCCGGCTGTCAATAGCACTTGAATTCCAAAAGGACTGCACTCTGACAAAAAAAGAGCAGCAATTTAATTTAAAAGAGCTGTATGCTGACCTAAGAGGCTGTCTTCTGATCCAAAAAAAGAAACCGGATTAAAAAAGATCGATACAAGATCAAGGAAAAGTTGCGAAGCGGACGAAAAGGCTTTATAATCGAATACAGGCGGCCGTGACGGAATTGGCAGACGTGCAGGATTTAGGTTCCTGTGCAGCAATGCGTGAGGGTTCAAATCCCTCCGGCCGCATGTTAATGCGATGTGCCGTGTTCTCTTTTTCCTTTCTGCTAAAATTGGCTGAAGAATGTGTTCGATATTTAAAGAAAAGCAATTCTTTAGCACTCAAGTTTAAGCATAAGTCAAAAAGGACTGGACGGAAAACGAAAACAGCAGTATATTAATTATGGTTATATTTTCTATATATTTTTATAAGATATGATCTTCTGCATGATTCCATGCGATTTTCCTTACTAAATATATCCTTAGCGGTGTTGATGGAGATTTATTTATGATGACAAAAGAAAAATATATGACACTTGGCGTGTCGGTTCTTCGCGGTCTGGCAAAAAGCCGCGGTTTAAAAAATACGTCCAAAATGAAAAAGGACGAGCTGGTGGAGGCAATGCTGAACCTTGATGAAAAGGAACAGGATATGTCTCTTTCCGTTGATTCGGAAGATTCGGATGCTGCAGGAGCAGAATTTCCAGAAGAATCAGAAATTGAGGAAGCGGCAGAAACCAAAGAAGTTTTCGAACCTGCGGCGTCAGAGCCGGAGGTTGAGGAGAGTTCGGAAGTTCCGGGATTTTCGGAAGTTGAACAGACTGTTTCGCAGAACCAGGTGAAATCGAAAAGGCAGAAAAGCCAGGGCGCAAAAGAAAAAGGCATTAGCAATCGAAAAATCAGCAGTAAGGGAAGCGGGAATAAGAACAGCAATAATAACAGCAATAATAACAGCAATAATAACAGCAATAATAACAGTAACAAAAAGAGCGGCAGGAAGAAAGAAACTGGTTCTGGAGCCGCGGATTCTAATTCAGCGGAGAACGGCATTAGCGAAAAAGGCAGTGCGGAATATCCGGAAGAACAAAAGGATTTTGAACCCGGATCAGAGCGGGAAAATTTTGAGTATCATACGGATCAGGAAAAAGAAAAATACCGAACGGAAACGGAGAGCTTATTAATACCTGAGGAGAATCGGGAGGAGCAGGAAAACCATGAGGAACAGAGGGCTCACGGAGCCCAGGGCATGCATGGAAACCGGGTAAAACGGGAATACCGGACGTATGAGAACCAAAGAACCCACAAGATTAAGAGCGCACATGATATTCAAAGAGCCAATGAAGATCAGAAAGTCCAAGGGGATCAGGAAGCTCATCAGAATCAGGAAGCTCATCAGAATCAGGAAGCTCATCAGAATCAGGAAGCTCATCAGAATCAGGAAGCTCAAAAGAACCGGGAAACTCATGAGAATCAGGAAGCTCAAAAGAACCAGGAAATTCATGGAAATCAGGAAACTCACGCGAACCAGGAAGTTCAAGGGGGACATGAAAATTTTGAAGAACAGGAAAGCCATGAAAACCAGGAGAATCCTGGCGCTCATGAGGAATATACATCCCATGAGCCGGCTGGTACTCCCAAAAACAGGCCGGAAACTCAGAATACGACCAGATTTCCGGGTGATACGGGAAACACTGTCCGTGGAATACTGGAAGTCATGCCTGATGGTTTTGGCTTTTTAAGAAGCGACAATTTTCTCCCGGGAGAAGACGATGTATATGTATCTCCCTCCCAGATTCGAAGATTCAACCTGAAAACCGGCGACATGATTTCGGGAAATAAGAGGGAAAAAGCGCAGGGAGAGAAATACGGTGCGCTTCTTTTCGTGGCGACGGTGAATGACTTTCCTGCTGATGAGGCGCGCAGACGCTGTACATTTGAAAATATGACTCCGATTTTTCCGAATCAGCGTATTCGTCTGGAAAGGCCGGATGGTTCAAGAGCAACGCGGATTGTGGATTTGATCAGCCCTATCGGAAAGGGACAGAGAGGTATGATTGTTTCCCCTCCAAAGGCCGGAAAAACCACATTGCTTAAAGATATTGCAAAGTCTATCCTTACGCAGAATGCCGATGCCAATCTGATTATCCTTCTTATTGATGAACGTCCTGAAGAAGTAACGGATATGAAGGAATCTGTCCACGGAAAGAATGTTGAAATTATTTATTCGACATTTGATGAACTGCCTGAGCACCATAAGCGTGTTTCGGAAATGGTGATCGAGAGGGCGAAGCGCCTTGTGGAGCACCGCCAGGATGTGGTGATCCTTCTTGATTCGATTACAAGACTTGCCCGTGCCTATAATGTCCTGGTTCCTCAGAGCGGCCGCACGCTTTCCGGAGGCCTTGATCCGACGGCGCTTTATATGCCGAAAAGGTTTTTCGGGGCGGCAAGAAATATGAGGGAAGGCGGAAGCCTGACGATCCTTGCGACGGCACTTGTCGATACGGGAAGCAAGATGGACGATGTCGTATATGAAGAATTTAAAGGCACCGGCAATATGGAACTTATTTTGGACCGTAAACTTCAGGAGCGCAGGATTTTCCCCGCAATAGATATAGTGAAGTCGGGGACCAGAAGAGAGGATCTTCTGCTGACGCCCAGGGAACTTCAGGCAGTTGATATCATGCGACGGAAAATGAACGGACTCAAAGCAGAGGAAGCGGTTGAGGCTATCCTGAATGCTTTTGCCCATTACAAGACAAATGAGATGGTCGTCAATTCGATTCTGTCAAAGTGGCAGTAAATATA
>DCDB01000143.1 GCA_002316215.1 Lachnospiraceae bacterium UBA1066
ATGAAAAGGCTGTTCCCTTCCTGCCGGCACGGCCGGTACGGCCGATACGGTGGACATAATATTCGTCATCCTGCGGTATATCGTAATTGAAAACCGCCTCAATATCTTCAACGTCTATTCCCCGCGCCATGACGTCTGTTGCCACAAGGATTTCCGTTCTGCCTTTTCGGAAGCTGTTCATGACGCGGTCGCGCTGTGCCTGGGAAAGATCGCCGTGAAGGCCTTCAGCATAATAGCCGCGCCCTTTAAGTTCATCCACGACTTCATCGACTTTTCGTTTTGTATTGCAAAAAACGACCGACAGTTTCGGCTCGTAAAGATCAATAAGCCTGCAAAGTACTTCTGTTTTATTGTTCGGACGCACGTCATAATAATACTGTGTAACTTCCGGAACCGTCAGTTCCTTTTTTGCGATCCTTACGATTTCGGGATCCTTCTGGAACTGTTCGGCAATTTCCGCAACTTCTTTAGGCATTGTCGCTGAAAACATGACCGTCTGTCTTTCTTCGGGAAGCTCGGAAAGAATCGTCTTCATATCATCAATGAAACCCATGTCCAGCATTTCATCAGCTTCATCAAGAACCGCCATGACAACAGCATCGAATTTTACGGTTCCTCTGCGCATATGATCCATGACGCGGCCGGGCGTTCCGACGATAATCTGCGTGCCATCCCTAAGTCCGCGGATCTGTTTAACAATATCCTGTCCGCCGTAAACAGGAAGGATCTTTATGCTGTGCATATACTTTGCATAGCGGTGCAGCTCATCTGAAACCTGAATGGCCAGTTCACGCGTCGGGCAGAGAACAACAGCCTGAAGCTTTTTAACCTTCGGATTAATTTTCATCAGCATGGGAAGGCCAAAAGCAGCCGTCTTCCCTGTCCCGGTCTGGGCCTGTCCGATCATATCCCGCCCGGAAAGTTCAATCGGAATAGCCTGCTCCTGAATCGGAGAAGCCGAATCAAAGCCCATATCCGAAATTGCCTTGAGGATTTTGGAATCGAGGTTCAGAGCACTGAATGTTCCGGCCGTCTCTCCCTCGTTGACTTCGTCTTGAGATTCTGCAGATGCCTCGTCATTTACTGTATTCGATTCCGTCTCAGCAGAATCATCTTCATTCATTTCACGATACTTATTCATAAATTCCTTTCATAATTTAATAGCCTGAAAAATTGCCAACAATCTACTTAAACACACAACCCGTAAAATGTCAAACATTACTTTAAAATATTCATAAAATTTATGACAGCTTTACTTTTAAAGGCTTTACGGCAGTATTGCTTACCATCAGCAATTTCCCACGAAAACATATTTCAGGTTTCTTCGGGCCACTTCGGCCAGCCGATAGACAGTATCGATATCTGTTGCCGGCGTTTTCATCCTGTAGCGCGGAAAATACCGCGTTATATGCAAAGGAATTCCATACCCTACCCACGAAAGCCATTCGGAAAGGCGTTCCATTTCTTCTTCGCTATCATTTCTTCCAGGTACGATAAGGGTCGTCACTTCGATATGGCAGCTCCTTGCCGCTCTTTCGATAAAAGCTTTAACAGTCTCCAGGTCGCCTCCGAGGAAGCGGTAATAATCTTCTGTAAATCCTTTCAGGTCAATGTTCATGGCATCAATACTTCGAATCAGCCGTTCAAGGATCGGGAGGTCTGCTGTGCCATTTGTGACAAGAATATTTTTAAGGCCCCTGGATTCGGCAAGTCTTGAAGTATCCCGCACAAATTCCCAGCCTACAAGCGGTTCGTTATACGTATAGGCGATACCGATACTGCCCTGTTTTTTCAGTCGGAGAGCAGTTTCCACCAGTTCCTCTGGTGTTATACGGCGCGCCTCAATACTGCTTTCGTCCATGCGTGAGATTTCGTAGTTCTGACAGAAAGGGCACTTCAGATTGCATCCGAAACTGCCGACAGAAAGAACGCGGCTTCCGGGACAGAACATGCGCAGCGGCTTTTTTTCTATCGGATCCAGTGCCATAGAAGTAATCTGGCCGTAATTAATATCCAGGATCCTGCCCTCGACATTTTTTCTGGCTCCGCAGATCCCGGTTTTACCTTCCTTAAGCGCACAGTGATGCATACAGGTTTCACAGACCGTCAGAGACCCGTTATCTTTATCCGGCATCGCCATGTCTTTCCACCTCGAATCTTTCAAGCTTTACCTGCTCCTCGTCGTCCGGAATGCCGGCTTTCCTTTTAGCAATAGCAATCTGTTCTTCCGGCGTGTCAACTCCCGAAAGGTTGGGCAGAAGGAGCCCCCTCCTCATTCCCCGCGATACGATAACTCCATAGCGCCGGACATCCAGTTCATCCTGTGAACTTATTTCTTCAGTATCTCCCAAAACGTCCACGCTGATCGCAAGATGCGGGAGCTCATCCGGACGGATCGGACTGAATCTGGGATCTCTTGAAGAAGCACTGATGGCATTTTCTATTATTTCCTGGGCAATACAGCCTGTTACTGCCGAAATCGTTCCGATACAGCCTCTTAGTCTTCCATCCTCATGAATCGAAACAAAGGTCCCTGCGCGTTTCTTCCGCATTTCTTCAGGAAGCTGCCTGGGAACCGCTATTTTTTTCCGTTCTTTAACATATGCTTCAACTGCTTTTCGTGCAAGCGACACATAATCATCTTCTTTTTTTGAAGAATCCCTGATCTTCTCGGCATCGCGCATCTCATAACGTTCAAGATAATTCCGCTCCGGATCGCTTCCTTCTGCTTCATAGGCGCAGACACCGTATCCGACACCAAACGGTCCTTCATAAGACAGACTTTCCGTTTTTAGAGCCGTGCGGTCAAGTGCTCCGGCCATAATTGTAAATGAGCGGTGTCCGCATTCCCCTGCGCGTTCACAAAAATCGTCACTAAAATCAAAAAGCCCTTCAAAATCTCCTGATGACATCACCGACATAATTTTCCTGTCATATTCCGGGCCCTCTTTGGCGAAACCGTAAGGTCCGTCTTCTTTCAGCCGGTGAGACAAATCGCCGCTTCCTATAAAAATCGTCCTACGGCCGAGCTTTTCCGCAGTTTCTTTAATACACATCCCAAAGCGGTAATGATCTGCAAGAGACAGCCCGGAAAGTCCGACACGGACAATCCTGAAACCGGAATAATACTGGTTGATAAAATAAAGAGGAATCATGGACGCATGATCCAGCTCCGCATCCTTTTCTCCCATTGTTCCGGCAGGAAAGTCCATCCTGTCACACAGTCCGGAAAGTGAACTCACAAACTCTTCATCATATTCCGCAGAAAGCCTGATTTGTCCGGCACGGAAACGCCGGAAAGATCCCTGGGCTGTTTTGCCCGGAGAAATATGAAAATAATCGGAATACATAACCGAATGGGGACTTGAGATCACGATTGTCTCCGGTTTCATTCCGGCCGCCTTTTCAGCCGCCTTCCTGTAAGCCGCTATTGTTGCCGATATTTTATTTTCCTCGCCCCTGCCGATTTCAGGAATAATAAGCGGCGGATGGGGTACCATAAAAGCTCCTATAATACTCATAACTTCTCATTCCTTCCTTCATTTTCTAAATCTTTGCACAGTGCAATACTGGTTTTTCCGACTCTTTTTCGATTTATACACGTCCTGATCCGCTTTTTAAGAAGAGTGCCATAATCGGCCGAAGGTGCGAGACTGATACAGATACCGACGGAACAGGATATCTTTCAAAGTTTTCCCTGCAAACAGGAAATTTTGGGACTTTTGTCGCTTGCATCATTTTAATTTATTCTAGCGCATAACACACCTAAAAACAACTTTTTCAAAAACCCTGTATAATCCCATTGAAAAAAGCACTCCGGATTGATAGAATCTAGATACATCATGTGAAGGAAGGTATCTGCAATGGAAGAACCCCAGTATCGTATACGAACAAAAAGAGGACACAGCTCACGTCTCCGTTTCTGGTTTGATCCTGTAAGCAAAGATATCCTTAACGGAGATGCTGATTTAATTTATCCGGACGAGCTCTCCTGTGACAATATCTGTATGCACGATCTTTTCTTTCCTTTTATCGAAAAAAATTTTCCGGGACGCTTTCTTTTTAAAAACGAGTTGAATCTTATGCCTTTTGAAAATGTACGGAACATGTCTGAAGATATCCGCCGCATATCTTCTCTTCTGCTTACGGATTATGAAAATCCCGTCCTGAAACGGATTAAGCTCGGTTATTCCATAAACCTTCTGGTTTCGGAAGATGTCTATGAAGAAAAGTACAGGGATCTTTCACCTGAACAGGAATATGAGGCGGTTAAGAATCATATCCGTGTTATCACGGATTTCTATAAAACCATCGCGGATTACCTTGATGAAATGATAAGTAAGTACGGGCCTAAAGGTTTCAGTGCCATAGCGATTTCCGCTCCTGTATAACTCCGCTTCAGTTTTTTATGCCGCCGGGATATCTTCCGCGGCTATTTTTGTCCGGAACCGGAAATTTTTCTGTGCTTTTCAGGATAGCTCCCAGAAATATAGAATTCCTTCATATCCTCCAGTCTGAGGCATCCCAGCATAGCATATTTCGGCACACGTACGGCGCAGCCGCAGTCAATATCAATGAGATGTCCCTGCCTGCCATGCCATATTCTTCCCCTTCCGTCGCATCCGCGGCAATTCAGAAAAGATGTGGGGGTGTGTCCGAAAACCATCACCGTTTTCGGTGGATATTTTGTGTAAAGATCATGGTATTCCATTGAAGCCCTTAACCGTCCAAAAGATCCGCCTTCTGTATAACTCCTGTCCCAGACGATACGGAAGGCTTCCTCCGGCTTTGCATCTTTTAGATAAAGCGGCATTTCGAGGTAACGTTCGGCATGCGTGGAATGGCACAAATAAAAATTCCGGTTTCCTATAATAAGATTAGGAACAGCTAAAATTGCATTTTCAAGATAGTCAATCAACTTTTCCCTCACGGGCTTCCTGAGCGCCCTGTAAGCCTGCCAGGTATCCATTCCCCCATTGCGCCGCCAAAGCATCCATTCATCGGAATAGTAGAAGGCGGCAGGCAGAAGACAGCTCCGGTATTTCTTATCGGCATCCAGAAAAAGGAGCTCATGGTTCCCGGCAATCAGGAAAATGTTTTTCTTTTCCATAATGTAAAGGTAGGTCTCAATCCCCGACGGTCCCCGGTCAGCGATATCTCCTAAGATATACAGGGTATCACTTTCGGAAAAGCCGATTTTATCCAGCATAGCCATAAAAAGGTCATGCCTGCCATGAAAATCTGACATCACGTAGGTACTCATGATGCGGAAGACCCCTGGCTTGCGTCCGGGATTGTGCTCCCCTGGGGGATGCCTTCGGCATTCGGATCCCATTCATCGACATAGGCCTTCTCCACATATTCATCCGCCCATGTAAGCGTTCCTCCGTTATTTACTTTAAAAGTATTGATCAGGCAGCCTTCATAGTTAATCCCGATAAGATAATTATAACGTTGAGCGTACTGGGAAGTAGTAAAGATGTTCGTATCATGCGGCTCGTAGATAAAAACATCGTAGGCGTTATTCCCAAGCGCTGCATTGGCAAAATAATATTCATAGTTGCTTGTCTTAAGCCACGTATTATCATTTTTATTGCTGGCATAGCGTATTTCCGTGAGTTCGCCGTCAGTCAGGCTGCTTTTCGAATTTGAAGCCTGATATTTTTTAAAGTTGGATTTTTCATAAAAAGTCAGTATCATGGTGTCTCTGACAGTATCTGTTCCCGAAGTATCGGAACTTTCTGATGCTGTATCGTTAATATAACGGCACTGAATAACGATATTTCCCACCCAGCATCCGGGAATCGTCACCGTAAAATATTTCGTCTTAATTTTTGTTGTCTCGACATACTCAACGACAGAGTTATTCGGAACATTCAAATATCCGTCATGGTCAATCACGGCCTGGGCTTCCGGCGAAAAGTCTTCCTGAGGCGCAATCTGGGCCGGTATGGGAGAAGGGGTCGGCGTCGGTGTCGGAAGGGCCATAATATACTGCTGAAAAAGATCAATATTAGCCGGTGAAATCGATTCGCCTGAATCCGTGTCATCTCTTTTAAAGACAGTTGCCGTCGAAGCTGAGGCCGCTTCTTCACTGTCCGTATTTTCAGTAACCGTTCCGGCATTCGTACTGATAAAATAGCCCGCTCCGATGCCGGCAAAAAGAAAAGCCGCAAAAGCGAGTATAATTGGAATAATTTTTTTCATATAACCCCCCAAAATCAGATGCCCGGCATCTCAAAAACATCAATCACTATGATATCGCATAATCTGATGCAGGCATAAAATGCCATAACATTTACCGGCATCAGAAAAGCTTTTGAATTTTCTCATTCTAGCATAAAATCACAAATCTGTCACCCACTGTACCCTGCAGGCGATACGGACAGGAGGTTTGGACGGAACATCACGCTATTATTTCCAGAAACACACGTATCCTGCCGCCGCATGCCATTGCATCTTCTTCCGGCATTCCGGATAAAGTCATATCAAGCGTGATATAATCCGTTCTTTTCTCCGACCGCATTAGAAAAAGTGCTTTCCGGATAACTTCTGCTTCCATACAGCCACCCCCGATTGTACCGCAGATACTGCCGTCCTCATAAACAGCCATGCGTGTCCCTGCCTTTCTGGGCGCGGATCCGTTCCTTTCCGTAATGACGGCCATCACTTTCCGCTTTCCGTCGCACGCAGCACTCAGAATTTCTTCCGGCTGAATATTTTCTTTTCTTTTATCTGCGTGCAGCACGGCAATAACTTCCGCAATTACAGAAACCGCAATCTCCTCCGGTGTTTCGGCTCCGATGGACAGCCCGATCGGTGCATGGAGTTCATTTATCAAAGTTTCCTTTGCACCCTGTCGGTTCAGTTCGGCTTTTACTGCCGCGCACCTTCCCCGGCTGCCCATCATTCCGAGATAAGCATGCGGCTTTTCAATGGTCTCTTTAAGACAGTCCATATCATATCTGTGTCCCCGCGTCATAATGACAAAGAAAGTCTCTGTATCTCCGGGAATCTGTTTAAGGGCATGCGTGAAACTGTCGCAGATGACCCTGTCAGCTCCAATTCTGCGTGCTTCATCGGCAAATTCCGGACGATCGTCGATTACCGTAACTGCAAATCCTATAATTTTTGCCAACCGCAATACATTCTGCGCAACATGTCCGCAGCCGCAGATAACCATTGATTCCCTTCTTCCCGGAATTTCCGCCAAAATCCTGCAGTCTCCGGCGCTGACGACACTCGTTTCAGACACTTCAAGAAGATACGGTGCCATAGAAAGCGGAAATGCATCCCCTTCTTTTTTCTTTCCCTCTTTTCCAAATACACAGTGCTCCCCCGCGTGCGGACCCGTCAGAACCGTACAAGCGACGGCTGATCCGTCCGCTTCATTTTCCGCCATTTTTTCATAAAAGTCATCCATATCTTAATCTCCTTCCATAAACAGTATAACAAAAAAGGAGCAAATTAAAAAGCCCGCCTCACGGCAGGCCTATACTAAATCAGTCTATTAATCATTCGTCCCAGGCGGCATAGGTTTGCGGATCCATAACCCTTTTTCTGTATTCAACGGGCGATAGTCCGGAGTAATTGCGAAACTGCTTTCCAAAATAGGAAAGATGTTTAACGGAAAGCATGCTCATGATTTCTCCTACTGTAAGATTAGTCTCTGCCAGCAGTTCCTCGGCCTTTTCCATTCGGCACTGGCTGATGTACTGGTGAAGGCTTTTGCCTGTTTCTTTTCTGAAAAGGGTTCTTAAATATCCAGGTGAGAGCATTGCCTCGTAAGAAAGAGTTTCCCAGTTCAGCTCCTCTCCGCAGTGATCCTGTATATAGAGCATAACGGTCAGAATCTCAGGTCTGTGTTCCTTTCCTTCTTCAGTTTTCTCTTTCAAAACCCCATTCTTAACTTTTGTATCCGTACATGCCTCTTCCTCTTTTTCTGAAATAAGCATATTTATTCTCAACCCCCTCATGAGTTGCCCTCTTTATTTTTTCTTTCTGTGTCGTAAACGATACTGTTTCGGTGTTTCTCCGTAAAAGTTCCTGAAAGTCCTGCAAAAATAAGAACTGTGGCGAAAACCGACTTCCCAGGCAATATCCTGCATCATTTTATCTTCGGTCAGTACTAAAAATGCCGCCTTTTCCATTCGGACGCGTTCGATGTAAGCGCAAAGTGTAATACCTTCATTTTTTTTAAACAGGCTGCTAAGATAATTTGCTGAAAGACAGGCTTTTTTTGCCAGTGTGGAAAGGCTTAAAAATTCATTGTAGTGATTCCGGATATAATATTTAATGTATTTCAGATCTTCCTTTGCGTTTCCTTTTGTCGGAGTAAAGTCTTCCTCTTTCTTTTTCACCGGCAGATTGAAAAATGAATGTCTTACATCTGCCAGCAGAATTTCAGCTTCGGTTTTCTTCAAAACAGAAATTGCTTCGCCCATAGAGTCCACTCTAAGGACATCCGTCCCCAGCTTTTCCTGATTCAGGTAGCCAAGAATTGTTTCGTAACTTTTTCCCTCGGGCGAGACGACAAGGATATTGCATTCTTTCAAATCGTTTCTCCTTCCTTTTACGTATATTGTTTAATATGAATAAAAAAAGATGCAGACATCAAAAGTGTTTTTTGATATCTGCATCATAACATTTAGAATTTGGATTCTTCAAGGACTTCAACAATATTTCTTAGTAATTTTATACTAATTGCTGTTAATTTTATATTATTGATTGCTATTTCGAATAATTTGTACTCATTTTCGCTAAAAATGCAGTAAAAAAAAAGCCTTTTAAAGGCTTTTTTACGGTGAGAGTATTTTCGTGATATCATGATACATAACATAAACCATCAGCATCATCAGCATGGCAACCGTCACGAGCTGGATTGTATTTTCCAGCTTCCTGTTCATAGGTTTTCCGCGAATGGCTTCAATCAGGATAAAAAGCAGACGTCCACCGTCTATGGCCGGAATAGGCAAAAGATTCATAACCCCCAGGTTCGCAGACAGAAGGATGATCAGATTAATCATATTCATCCAGGTCATGAGAGCCCCTTCCGACTTCGTCTGTTCGTATGTCGTGCCGACGATATCCACTACCCCGACGGGACCGGAAAGATCATTGACCGAAAACCGTCCCGTAAAGAGTGCACCGAGTGAACGGACCGTCGTCACAATCCAATACCGAATCTCAACAAAACTATATTTCAGGACGCCGGCCGCATCTGTATTCACCCGTCCGAGATTATAAGAAAAACCGAGATCGACGCTTTCATTTTTTACAGGAGTCACATCCGCCTCATAGGAAAGTCCGTCACGTTCATACGCAAGATGTACGGAAGCTCCATCCATCGGATTGGCGGTAAAATATTCACTAAGCGATTTCGAGGTTGTAATTGCATTTCCGTTAATAGCCGTAATCACGTCTCCGGCCTGCAGGCCTGCGTCGGAAAGAGGTGAATTTGCTGAAACGGATTCTATAACGGCGGTCTCATTATCCAGATTATAAGAAAGCCCCAGCACATATTTTGTTTTAACTGTCGGCGTAAATGTAACCGTTTTCTCAGTTCCGTCATGGGAATACGTCATCGTAACCGGTTCATTCGTTTTCAGGTCATTCAGGACGAACCAAGTCGAGACATCCCTGCCGATTTCTACGCCGTCACCCATAAATTTCGTTATAAGATCACCGTCTGCAAGACCCGCTTCCGCCGCAGGCGAACCGGATTCCACATCCATAATTTCCGCAGGATCATACCCTACCACACTCATAACAATAATGGCACAGATAAAAGCCAGAAGGAAATTGAAAAAAG
>DCDB01000047.1 GCA_002316215.1 Lachnospiraceae bacterium UBA1066
ACGTCCTCGCCGACATAGCCGGCTTCCGTCAGTGTCGTAGCATCCGCAATGGCAAAGGGCACATTCAGCATCCTGGCCAGCGTCTGGGCAAGCAGCGTCTTGCCTGACCCGGTCGGACCCAGCATCATAATATTGGATTTCTGGAGTTCAACTCCCAGATTCTTCGGGGCAAGAAGCCGCTTGTAATGATTATAAACCGAAACTGCAAGCACTTTCTTAGCCTCTTCCTGACCGATGACATAATCATCAAGAAACGCCTTTATTTCCTCCGGCTTCATAAGGTTGATATCCGCATCCTCAGGCGTTTCCTGCTCATTCCCGTGTTCTTCATCCACTATTTCAGCGCAGATTTCGACGCATTCGTCACAGATATAGACTCCGTTCGGCCCGGAAATCATCTTCCGCACCTGATCCTCTGTCTTTCCGCAGAAACTGCATCTGATTCTTCCGCCCTGGTTTATTTTTCCCGGCATATATTCTCCTTTTCAAAAGAAGCCCCTGTTCACCGGCAGGAGCCTTTACACTTTCGCAAGAAGACTCCTGTGCATTGGCAGGAGTCTTCTTTAAACTGTTCATTATCGATTTGTCACAACACTGTCGATCAGGCCGTATTTTACGGCCTCTTCGGCTGACATCCAATTGTCACGGTCCGTATCCGCCTCAATAATCTCAAGAGGCTGTCCCGTATTGGCCGCAAGCGTTTCGTTCAATTTCTTTCTGATCTTCAGTATATGATCGGCCTCGATCTTGATATCAGACGCCTGGCCCTTAGTTCCGCCGGACGGCTGATGGATCATGATTTCTGCGTTCGGAAGAGCCTGCCTCTTTCCCTTAGCGCCGCCTGCGAGCAGAAACGCCCCCATGCTGGCCGCCATACCGATACAGATCGTCGATACGTCACACTTTATATACTGCATCGTGTCGTAAATAGCCCAGCCGGCTGTCACCGATCCGCCGGGGCTGTTGATATAAAGGCTGATATCCTTGGATGGATCCTCCGACTCCAGAAAAAGGAGCTGCGCTACAATAACGCTGGCGGAAACATCGTCCACTTCGTCTCCCAGGAAAATAATCCTTTCCTTCAGGAGCCGCGAATAAATGTCATAGCTTCTTTCGCCCTGCGGCGTCTGCTCGATGACATAAGGTACAAGCGTACTTGCCATATAGATTAAACCTCCCTGGCGTTATCCGTCAGCAGCGTAACAGCTTCCTGCACCGCCATATCCTTCTTCATCTGTTCTTTTTCATAATCGCCGAGCAGTTCCTTAAGCTTATCCGGCTCCATCTTATACTGCTCTGCCATTTTCTTGATTTCTTCGTCAAGTTTCTCCTCGGAAATCTCGATGTTCTCTTTCTTAGCCACTTCTTCAAGAACCAGACGCGTCTTAATCCTCTTCTCGGCCTGCGGGCGCATCTGCTCCTTAAGCTTATTCTCGTCGGAACCCTGATACTGCAGATACATATCGATCGGGATGCCCTGGCTCTTAAGACGGTTTGCGAAATCTTCATACATCTGGCTGACCTGGGAATCGATCATCGGCTTCGGGATATCCATCTCGGACTTTTCGATCAGTTTGTCGACAGCCGCATTTTCCCTGGCCGTCTTAGCTTCTTTCTCTTTCTTCTCCGTCAGGTTCTTCCGGACATCTTCTTTATATTCATCCAGCGTATCAAACTCGGATACATCCTTTGCAAAATCATCGTCCAGCTCAGGCAGTTCCTTCTTCTGGATCTTATGCACCGTGCACTTGAAAACTGCAGCTTTGCCTGCCAGATCCTTAGCCTGATAATCTTCCGGGAAAGTAACGTTAACATCCTTTTCCTCTTCAAGGGCTGCGCCGACCAGCTGATCCTCAAAGCCCGGAATAAAGGTCTCCGAACCGATAACCAGATTCTGGTCCTTAGCGGTACCGCCGTCAAAAGCAACGCCGTCAACCGTTCCGGCATAATCCAGCGTAACCGTATCACCCTTTTCCACCGGACGGTCATCTACATCGATCATGCGGGAATTCTTTTCCTGTTCCTTTTTGACTTCCTCGTCAATTTCCGTATCCGTCACGGTAATCGGAGCTTTTTCGACTTCCAGGCCCTTGTATTCGCCGAGCATAACTTCCGGGCGCACAGCTGAAACAGCCGTGTAAATGAACGGCTTGCCTTTTTCCATCTGGGAAACATCAAATTCCGGGCGGGATACAAATTCCAGCTTTGTATCATCCGATTCCTTCGGATAAGTTTCCTGGATGCAAAGATTTGCTGCATCTTCATAGAAAATGCCTACACCGTACATCCGCTCAATCATCTGAAGCGGTGCATGACCCTTTCTGAATCCCGGAACCGAAATCCTGTTTTTATTTTTCTGATAGGCCTTCTCTATCGCCTTATCAAAGTCCTCTGCCGAAACTTCGACGGTCAGTTTGACCATATTGTGTTCAAGTTTTTCTACCGTTGTACTCATGTTTCCTCCTTAACGCGGTTGATTTCAAAAGTCTTTACAGTATAACACAAGGACTGTTCATTGAACAGCCCTTTTAAAAAACTCTTTTCATTTTTCAAAAGCTGATGCCCGCTGCCACAGCGCAGACTTCATACTGTCAATTATGGTTGAAAACGATGCCTCTGCGCACCTGTTCAGCTTTTTCATCGCCTTCCAGGATGGAAATAAGGTGCAGTGAAAACGTGATGGAAGTGCCGACACCGCGGCTTGTCGTAATGTTCCCGTCCGTAATGACTTTCTTGTCCTGCTCGACCCTGGCCCCTATGAGCCTGTCCTCAAGACCCGGATAGCATGTGGCTTTCCGCCCTTTCAGGATGCCGAGGGCCCCGAGGATGATCGGCGCCGCGCAAATTGCCGCAATCTTCTTACCCTTTTTATTGAAATCAAGAAGCAATTCCGCCAGTTCTTTATTCTGGGCAAGATAAGTGACTCCCGGCTGCCCTCCGGGAAGTACCAGCATATCCGCCGAAGCAGGATCCGCATCTTTCCACATCACATCCGCATTAACTTCTATATGGCTGCGGCCTCTGACCGTAAGCGAATCACTCACGGAAACCATATCCGTACGTATATCCGCGCGTCTCAGAAGATCAACCGCCATTAACGCTTCAACTTCTTCAAAACCATCTGCTAAAAAGATACATACCCTGCTCATTTCCCTGCCTCCGCTTCAGAATAAGACCTGCTTATTCATTCTATACCACAATTTGTCCTTTGCTGCAGAAAAAATTTTTTTATTCATAGAAAATCACCCGGATAATTTGTGCACTTTTCGTATTTTTATGATATAAAATTCTGGAAATGAAAAACAATGGAACAATCCAGGGCATCTCAGGTATAAAATATCCTTCTCTGCCTGCAAATATCCCGCTTGCAATAGTTTAGAAATATGATATAATATTTCTGTAACATTTGTTTTATATAAGGAGGTTTTTATTGGAGATTGAGCGAAAGTTTCTCATCAGCGAACCGCCCGAGAATCTGGAAAGCTGCCCTCATCATCTTATTGAACAGGGTTATTTATCGACCGAGCCTGTTGTCCGGATCCGC
Organism: Lachnospiraceae bacterium UBA1066; assembly: GCA_002316215.1. Taxonomy (GTDB): domain Bacteria; phylum Bacillota; class Clostridia; order Lachnospirales; family Lachnospiraceae; genus Chordicoccus. Next base: position 3,545 of record DCDB01000047.1, read on the forward strand.
CGTCAGGATGAAGATTATATTCTTACATATAAAGGAGCCGGCCTGATGGCGCATGAGGAATACAATCTTCCTCTTACACAGTATGCCTATGAGCATCTGAAAACCAAGATTGACGGACGTCTGATCTCCAAAATCCGTTATGAAATACCTTATACTGACGGACTGACGATTGAGCTGGATCATTTCTTCTCCCCGAATACAGGCCTCTATCTTGCGGAAGTGGAATTTCCGTCAGTTGAAGCCGCCAATTCATTTTCCGCCCCTGCCTGGTTTACAAAGGATGTCACGGAAGATCCCGCCTACCATAATTCTTTTATGTCAAAACACTGACATTTATCCTATAGATGATACAAGGGCCAAAAACCCGGAAGTTCTCTTTCTGCATAAAAAGCGAAAAAAATTTTTAATCCGCTTTGCGGAAACGAGCAAAAAGAACCGCATTCAGGCCTTTTTAAGAGTCCAAAGGCACTCTAAAACTTGTGCAGATTGCATACAATCCACACATTTTTTCACTGTCTTCATTTTTCGGGCCGCTCTCGCGTATGTAATGATCCGGTATCAAGCATACTTTGTACGCCGGACGGAAGTTTAAATAAATCTTAAAGGAGCTTATCATGAAAAAAGACAAAAAAAGGGCTCTGCGCTTCTTAGTGCAGAAATTTCTTGCATGTGCATTTTCAGCACTGCTGATTCTCCCGTTTTCGACCGTTTTTAATGTATCGGCGGAAAATGAACTGCCCTCCAGGGCCGCAGCCGAAAGCATCCGGGCTGAAAGCACAGAATCAGCGGCCGAAAGCGTCCGGGGCGAAAGCACAGGGACCGCGGGCGAAAGCGCAGGTACAGCAGCCGAAAGCACAGGTACAGCAGCCGAAAGCGCAGGTACAGCGGCCGAAAGCGCAGATGCAGCGGCCGAAAGCGCAGGCACAGCAGCCGAAAGCGCAGGTACAGCAGCCGAAAGCACAGGTACAGCAGCCGAAAGCGCAGATGCAGCGGCCGAAAGCGTCCAGACAGAAAGCACAGAGGCCGCGGCCGAAAGCGCAGATGCTGTAACTGCCGGAGATGATGAACTTACGGGGTCCGGAACCATTTCCGGCGCTGTCACATCGCTGTCCGAAGGCGGCATCTACAGCATCCATTCTGCAGCAGACGCAAACTTTTGTCTCGATATCAGCGGCGCCTCTTTCTTCAGTGGCGGAAATGTCCAGCTCTACAGGTCAAACAACACCAACGCCCAGAAATTCTCTGCCCATCAAAACGGGGATGGCACATGGACCTTTACCAATGCCAACTCCGGTCTCGTCCTCGATGTTTCCGGCAATAGCGCAAAAGACGGTGCAAACGTCCAGCAGTACCGCGGAAACGGCTCTGCAGCCCAGCGCTTCAACCTCATTTCCCATGCAGACGGTTCATTTGAAATCCAGGGTTCCTCTTCAAAAAAAGCTCTGGATATTTCCGGAGGACAGCTGGAGAATGGCCAGAACATCCAACTCTATCACGAAAACAGTACAGCCGCCCAGGCCTTCGTTTTCTTTTCTGCGACAGCTTCTTACAGCGATTACAGCGGTGACTATTATATTTCTTCCTCTGTTGATGACGGTCGCTGCATTGATGTCTCCGGCGGTTCTTCCGCAAACGGCGCAAACATCCAGCTTTATACCAGCAATGGCACCCACGCACAGAAATTCACCCTGGTTTCGGAAGGCAGCGGTTGTTACACCATCCGGACATCCTTCGGTAAATATCTGGATGTAAGCGGCGGCTGTTCACTGCCCGGTACCAATGTCCAGCAATACTCGGGAAATGGCACTAACGCACAAAAATGGCGGATCTGCGGAAATTCCGACGGAACCGTCACCTTTATTTCGGCATGCGGAGAAAATGTCCTGGATTTAAGCGGAGGACTGGCAGAGGACGGAGACAACATTGCAATCTGGTCTTATAACGGCAGCGGCGCACAGCGCTGGCGCCTCCATACGAATCCTCCGGAAGCTTCCCGCTCCGGAAATTCATCCCAGGAAACCGAAAGCAGTACAATAGATCTGGGCACCTGGCTTCTGACAGGATACTGTGATGACGAGGCAAGCCAGGGTGCCTATATCGGCCAGACAGCCTCCGGCGGTCCCCTTACAGCCGGCGTCACAGTCGCCGTCGCTCCTCAGACAATGTCCCGTCTCGGACTTAATTTCGGAGACCAGCTCCTTGTCAACGGGCACGTCTACACCATTTGGGACTCCGGAGATTACGGCATGTCCGTCCGCAATGGCGGCCTCTGCCTGGATATCTTCACAAATTCTGCGGCAGAATGCTATGCTTCCTACTGTAACGGTTATGCAGAAGTTTACCTCATCCGTTAAATCAGTATTCTTTCACATTAACCATAAAAACAGCCGCAGGCATTCATAGCAATATTTTCTGAATATGTTCTTGCGCGAAGCGCTGAAGA
>DCDB01000280.1 GCA_002316215.1 Lachnospiraceae bacterium UBA1066
CTGCAGGAGAAGCGGGAACTCAGGGCTTAGAGAGCGCCGCAGGAGAAGCGGATCCGGATATCGTGGTAACGGTCAGCGATGACGGTATCGGCATGTCTTCGGAATACCAGAGGCATATGTTCGAGCCGTTCAGCCAGGAAAAGCGGCACGGCTATGATTCTGTCGGTACAGGGCTGGGGCTTTCCATCGTCCATAATCTTGTTGAGCTGATGAACGGGAAAATTGAAGTGAAGAGCCGTACAGGACAGGGTACGGAATTTACGGTTCGCCTCCGCCTTAAAGAAGTTCCGAACGGAATTATTCATGAAGGGAAGAAAAAAGAATTTTCCGGTGACAGCCTGCTGGCCGGAAAGAAAATCCTGCTTTGTGAAGATAATGCGCTGAACAGGGAAATTGCAGCGGCCCTCCTTAACGATAAAGGCATGAAAGTAGGTGCCGCAGAGAACGGCAGGGAAGGGCTTCGTACCTTCAGCGAAAGCGGTGAGAATGAATATTCCGCGGTACTGATGGATATCCGTATGCCGGTGATGGATGGGCTGGAAACCGCAAAAGAAATACGCTCCCTGGAGCGCACAGATGCTAAAACAGTTCCAATCATAGCGATGACGGCGGATGTGTTTGAAGAAGATATCGAAAAATGCAGGAAGGCCGGTATGGACGGACATATAGCAAAGCCTATCGATCCGCAGGAAATGTACCGTGTTCTGGAAGAAAAATTGACTTGATTTGAAATGATCAGAGGGAATCCCCGGCAGTTATTTGCCGGAGATTTTCACATCAGACAGGAGGAAAGACATGGCTGTTGAGAAAGTGAAGGAGTTTTTTAAAGAATACGGGCTGGCGGACAGGATCCTTGAATTTGACGTTTCCAGTGAAACTGTGGGGCTTGCCGCGCAGGCGATCGGGTGCGAAGAGAAGCAGATTGCAAAATCCATGTCCTTTCTGGTAAATGACGTTCCTGTCCTGATCGTAACTGCGGGAGATGCAAAAATCGCGAATCCGAAATTCAAAGAGAAATTCCATACAAAGGCTAAGATGATTGCAGCGGATCAGGTGGGAACTCTTATCGGCCATGAGGTCGGCGGCGTGTGTCCGTTTGCGCTTCGCGATGGCGCGGAGGTGTATCTGGACATTTCCTTAAAGAGATTTTCTTTCGTCTATCCTGCAGCCGGGAGTGGGAACAGTGCCATAAAGCTGACGATCCCGGAGCTCGAAAAATATTCTCATTTTCTGGAATGGGTGGATGTCTGCAAAGACTGGATATAGGCAAAAAAAGCCCTAAAATGTTTGCATTAACATTGTCTCCGGAGTAGTATAAATAGTGGCGGACTGTGTTTTTTAAGGCTCTGCCAGCCGTATTTTATCCTGGTTTTATCATAAAACGCTGCATTCGCAGCGAGGTTCGGAGGACATCATTTATGGCACTAAAAGAACGCAAGGCAGGTATCCTGTTTCCGGTTTTCTCACTCCCGTCCCTTTATGGTATCGGAACCTTCGGCAGGGACGCGTATCGGTTCGCGGACTGTTTAAAGAAGGCGGGTCAGACCTATTGGCAGATGCTGCCGATCGGGCCCACCGGCTATGGGGATTCACCTTATCAGAGCTTTTCGACTTTTGCCGGAAATCCTTATTTTGTTGATCCGGAGCTTTTAAAGGAAGAAGGACTTCTGACGGAAGAAGAAATACAGTCTTTTGAATGGGGAGACGATCCGGAGCACGTGGATTATGCCCTGCTTTATCAGAACCGCAGCCGTCTTCTTGAGATGGCTTTCCGCCGTTTTAAGCCGGATGCCGGTTATGCGGATTTCCTTGAAAATGAGAAACTGTGGCTCGACGGTTATGCGTCCTATATGGTGAAGAAAGAGGGCAGCACGGAAGACTTCTACCGTTTTGTCCAGTATAAATTCCTATGCCAGTGGTTCGGGCTGAAAAAGTATGTAAACGGACTCGGCATACAGATTATCGGAGATATTCCCATTTATGTCGCTATGGATTCGGCAGATGTTCTGTCGGATAAAAAATTGTTTCGGTTTGATAAGGACGGAAGGCCGATTGCAGTCGCCGGCTGTCCTCCTGATGCATTTTCCGCCAAAGGCCAGCTGTGGGGAAATCCGCTTTATGACTGGGAATATCATGAGAAGACGGGCTATACCTGGTGGGTAGAGCGTATGAGGCACTGCTTCAGCCTTTATGATATTGTGCGTGTCGACCATTTCCGGGGATTTGACGAATATTATTCGATCCCGTACGGAGACGAGGATGCTGCCGGAGGAAAATGGGAAAAGGGCCCCGGCATGAAGCTTTTTAAGGTGCTGCAAGAAAAGCTCGGAGACAAGCCGGTTATTGCGGAGGATCTGGGCTATATCACGCCTTCGGTCATCAAGCTGGTGAAGGATACCGGTTATCCGGGTATGAAGCTTCTCGAGTTTGCCTTTGACTCGAGGGAGGCGGCTGATTATCGTCCGGATACCTGGACCCCGAATTGCGTTGCTTATACGGGCACCCATGATAACCAGACACTTGCCAGCTGGTTCCTTGAAATGACAGAAGGGGACAGACAGTTTGCCGCCGAATACATGCATCGGAACGTCGCCGACATCCTTAAAGGGGATTACGTTTACGATTTCATACGGATGACAATGGACTCGGTGGCGAACACGGCCATTATACCGATGCAGGATTATAAGCGGCTTACGAAAGAAGCCCGGATCAATACGCCTTCCACCATGAACCGCAACTGGACCTGGCGATTTACGGAAGATATTTATCAGGATAAGGTGTGGGAAGAAATACAGCAGGTCACGAAAGAAAGCGGACGGCTGTCCTGAACGAACCGGGCGGTTGTTTTGGTTTTCTCCTGACTGAGCAGCACTGACCTTTATCCTGTGACACTGACAGGGAAGCAGCTGCAGGTATTTCATAG
>DCDB01000342.1 GCA_002316215.1 Lachnospiraceae bacterium UBA1066
TTCGTATGGAGGTGGCACTTAATCGTATCATCTGCAGCCTGAATAACTGCCTTTTCCCCGATTTTGAGGAAATATTCCTTCAGACTGTCTTCTTCATTTCCTGAAAATGGTTTTTCCTGATGGATAATGAACTCCGTACAGTAAGCATAAAGCAGTTTTTCAGCCGCAACGGTTTCCGCTGTCTTTTCCGATGACGGAACTTCAAAAGAAAGTTCTATCTCAACGCCGTTGAAGGCATCCACTGCTCCGTGCAGGATGGTCATAAGTCCCTGTCCGCCGGAATCCACCACCCCGGCTTCCTTCAGTACAGGAAGCATTTCCGGTGTCCGGGCCAGTGTCTCATCGCCGGCTTTCAGTATTTCATCAAACAGCATGCCGAGATTCTTCGCCTCGGGCGCCAGCTCATCCGCCTTTTGCGCCATAGCCCTGGCAACCGTAAGTATTGTGCCTTCCTTAGGCTTCATGACAGCCTTATACGCCGTTTCAACAGCCTTATCCATGGCCAGAGCGAGGATATCTGCTCCGATTTCTTTTTGATCGCGGATGCCTTTCGTAAATCCCCGGAAAAGCTGCGAGAGAATAACACCGGAATTTCCTCTTGCTCCCCTTAAGGATCCTGAGGAGATCGCCTTGGCAAGTTCGTCAATAGTGGGATCCTTAAGCTTGTTTATTTCATTTGCAGCCGACATGATTGTCAGCGTCATATTTGTTCCGGTGTCTCCGTCAGGAACGGGAAATACATTCAGTTCATTGATCCAGTTCTTCTTAATTTCAAGATTCTTCGCTCCTGTCAGAAACATCTTACGAAGCATCAGAGCGTCTAAAGAATTGTTATCCACTTTATAATCCTCCCCGTCAATCAATCACACGGATACCCTCGATCAGGATATCAATGTGTTCAACAGTCATGCCTGTAAGTTCTTCGACTTTATATTTAATATTGTCTATCATGTTGTTGGTGATAGCGGGGATGCTTACACCATAAGCAGCAATGCAGTGCAGTACGAGCGAAATCTTATTGTCTTCGATTTTCACATTGATTCCGCGCCCCAGGCTGTCTTTTCTCAAAAGATGAACCAGACCGTCCTTCATATTATAAGCGGCCATTCCAACGATCCCGGCAGACTCAACGGCCACAGAACCTACATAAGTCGCAATCACATCAGGATCTATGACAATCGTACCATACTCCGAATTCATATGTCCTTTCATTGAATCAACCTCCGATTCTTAATCGCTAAAAAACTCTTTCATGCACATATTATAATCTCCCTTACATAAAAAGAAAAGAATTTTTAAGTCCAGCCTGCAAATCAGCTCACTTTACCGATGATAATAAGCGCAATTTTCTGCAGATCCGCAACGGAAAGCTGGCCGTCGTCATCTGTATCTCCGAGATAAGATTCAGCCGCAGTAGGCATATAAGTATTTACGATCGATTTAGCAGCTATCTGCAGGTCGTTCACGCTTACTTCTCCGGATCCATCCATATCGCCATTAGCATAGGGAATCGTAATCACCGATATTCCGGAATCGCTTACAGAAGTGCCGTCTGTCGTAATATTGCCCGAAGCAGCAATATCTGATACCTGGTATAACACAAGATTATTCTTATTATTTTGTGCGACATTGTTTTTTAATTCAAAACCCGAAGAGTAGCTTACAACAATTCCCCTGTCCGCACTGCCGGTCGCGACATTTTCAATAATTTTCGCACCTTTTACAGAAGACACATGCACACCGTAAGTTTTGGAACCTCTTGCCATGTTATTTGAAATGAGGACTGAATCCGTCCCGCTTACCTCAATCCCGTTTACTCCGCCTTTTACGGTGTTGCGGTAAATCGTGCACCCGGCAATAGCCCCAATCACCTGGATTCCGTTATCTGATCTCTTTGAATCGGATTCAGAATCGGAAGTTACATTATTCAGCGAAACTTCCGCAAGGCATCCTTTTCCGATGCTGACAGCGGAAGCATAAATGAAAACTCCTGCTTTGTTGATAACATTTCCTATAATGGCAACTTTGGTTGTGGTTGTTCCGGAGGTGTCTGCAGCGCGGATGGCCGAGTACGAAGAATTCGAGATACTGTTGTTCATTATCAGTACAACAGAATTTTCGTAAATGCTGATTGCATTTGTACACTCCGGTTTTCCTGTATCCTTATCAATCAGCGCATCCATATTCTGCTTGATGACAACAGTATTGTTCGCGATCGTATTGCTGCAGCTGTTTCCTGCAGCATCCTTTCCGGCTGCACCCACGACGCAGATGAAAGCATCCACATCCTGCGCAGTATTATTCTCTACATCCAGGTTCACATAATTGTACGCATTTATGCAGCGGTCTTTCATGTTTTTAAAAGTATTATTTTTAATAACAACATTATTTGTATAAAGCCCGCTTGTTTCATTATGTGTTCCGACTCCCGAAATACAGTTGTCAAAAGTACAGTCTGTGACTGTTATATTGCTGCAGGGCGTTTTTTCAATCGGATACGCTGCGGTTGCAAAACCAGGGATGACGAAGTCAATGTGCAGGGCTTCTTTTGCATAATAGCAGTTTTCCGCTCTTTCATCAAATGTATGGCCCTCTGCGAACCCGAAATAATAAAGAAGATCCGGTCCCGTATAGCGTTCCTGATTGAGGAATTTTACGTTTGTTACTGTCAGACCGCTGACACCGTCAATATTAACCATATGTCCTGCGCAGTCATTTTCAATAGTGGTATCGCATATGACAATATCAGAACAGTGCCGGAGATCGTAAATGCCTCCTCCGTCAACATCCTCAGTAAGATTTTTTGATGAAATATTGCCGTCCCATGTTCCGCCTGAAATTTTAACATTATTAAGCTGCATATAACCGGAGTGTCTGCAGGAAGAGTCTCCGCACAGATTGCCATTTTCATCAAGATGCTTTCCAAGAAGCATATATTTGGATGCATCCGTGCGAACTATCACTGCATTGCTGTCAAGATGCAGCCAGGTTCCGGAAAAGATATGCAGTTCATCTGAAATATAGTACTTTCCTGCGGGAATATAGACCTCGATCCGGCTGCCCGTGCAGGCTTTTCGTGCGTCATCAAGTGCCTTTTCTATGGCTGCATAATCGTCGGAACTGTCTGAACCGTCCGCTCCATAGTTCTTAGATGTTACATTGATAACCGTCCCGGATGCAGCCGGATCTTCCGATATGCTTTCATCTTCGGAAGATAAAGCAGCTGCGGAAGCAGAATCCTCATAAACTGAGGAAGTATCAGAAACATCGTCTGCAAAAAATGAACTATCGGCAAAAGCCGGTATTGTTCCGGCGTGAAACATTTGTACGGTTAACACGGCGCATAAAACAGCAGTCAATTTTTTTATCATTCTACCCTTCCCTCTATTTTGGGATTTTGCAGCAGGCAAATAAAAATCCGGCACATGCCGGATGCACGTACAAGAAAAATCTTGTACAGATAAGCTGCAACTGGCTGCCAGTTTAAAGGCCCTCTAGCTTTGCGTCATATCTTTTCAGATATTTTGCTGATATTCAATTGTCGCATAATATTACTGTTAATATAAAAAAGCCCTTTCGTTTCGAAAGAACTTCATATTTTAGCTTATTTACTTAGTAAACAATATCAGATTAAAGGAACAATTTCAATTTATTTCACGAAATTTATAGAAATTCAAGCAATGATTCAATTCTTTTCGAACGATTTCGAACAATTTATAGACGCCTCCAGGAGACAAAAAGTAACTTTTTATCATTTAAGCGGCTTCGTATTGCTTTATTGCTTCACGATTCACAAAATTCTGCATTTTATATTAGAAGAAAAAACAGAAAAGTCCTTGCATGTTGTATGCCAATCTGATAAAATATACAACGTTGCAGGCCTCTAGCGGCCTATTCTTTTGCAAGGAGGTGTTATCGATGGCTGTTTGTTCTATTTGTGGTAAAGGTGCTCATTTTGGAAATAATGTGAGCCATTCACATAGAAGATCCAATAGAATGTGGAAATCCAATATCAAAAGAGTCAAAATCAAGGTTAACGGAGTACCGCAGCATGCTTATGTATGTACTCAGTGCCTGAAGTCCGGCCGTGTTGAACGTGCCTGAGTTTACGAAAGTCTGGCTTTTGTAAATAAAGATTCACCGGATTTTGTTTCGAAAGTTCTTTCGGAACTATAATATTCTTACAAAGTTTATTAAAAGGCATATCCGCTAAACAGGATATGCCTTTTCTTTGTACTTATTTAAAGATCTGCAGCAGGCTCGTCTTCGACATGTACATCCTGCTCTTTTCCGGAAGTATCTCCTCCGGCATCTGTTGCGCTCTTATCCTTATTTCCTGTAAACTTATTGACAAAATCCGGTACCATGTCCAGGATCTTGGTAAGACCGTCCTGATTCTTGACATTTACCAGCTTGGTTGTCCCATTGGAAATGACAAGCACGGCGCTCGGGGTTACTTTTCCGCCCATGCCTCCGCCTGCACCGGGTGTCTTTTTGTCACTTTGTCCGGCTCCTGCCCCTACCGCAAAGGTTACATCGACAAGAGGAAGAATAATCGTGTCTCCGACATGAATCGCTTCGCCGACAACCGTCTTGGACGTTATAAAATTATCCATTCCCTTAAAAAGTGTTTCAACTGTTGACTGAAAATCATTCTCTGCCATTATTCTTCTTCCTCCTTGATATTCTTAAAAAAGCCGATGACAAACTTTGTATTCTTGTTTAAAAGAAGTGTCAGGGCAACATATGCAACATAAAAAAGATATATTCTTCCGGACATTTCAATTTGTCCCTCAAATACCTTTCGGTTAAAGTCCGGATTCAGTACCAGGTTCTTTCCGTAAATAGGATAAAACATGGAAACCGCTGCAAGGATATCGCCTGTCTTTGAAGGGTCTTCTAAACCAAAGGAAATATTTCCGCTGAGTTTTCTTGGCTTTACATGTCCGAAGAGCTTTTTAATTTTCTTTAAGGCCAGCTTTAGCGTCTCATGCGTTCTTTCATCGGAAAGGAATGTTTTCCATTTGTCTATTTTAGCACATACAGCTTTTATTTTGGCAACTATTTTACCGACGGCCGACAGTATTTGCCCCGGCAGATGGAAGATTCCGACAGCTATTCGAATAACGAATCTGACAAGCTTTTTGAAAATACCGAAGATATGAGTGAAAAAGCTCCAGACAAACCTTAAAAACCGAAGCAGCAGATTTGTGTTTCTTCCTGTTCCATCCTCTTTTTCTTCTTTCTCTTTGTCTTCTGCGGCCTTCTCTGTTTTCTCATCATATTCTGATCCGCCGGCCTCTTTTGTTTTACT
>DCDB01000167.1 GCA_002316215.1 Lachnospiraceae bacterium UBA1066
TTATTGCCTTTTTGTCTTTATAGCTTTTTTGTCTTATTGCTTTTTTGTTTTAATGCTTTTATTGCTTTTGTTGTCTTCGCCTGTCTTCAGCTGCATTTTTAGATTTTATTGCTGCAGTTCATCCGGGCTTATGCTTTTTCCGTCTTTCCATATCCGGTCCAAATCATAAAAGCTGCGGGCCTCTTCATCGAATACATGGACGACCACGCCTTTGTAATCAAGAAGCGTCCAGTTCGCGTTTCTGTGTCCTTCTATATGATCCGGCATAAAACCCGCCTTTGCCGCTTTTTCCTCTACATTATCGACCATAGCTTCCGTCTGGCTCGTATTATTGCCGGAAGCCAGTACAAAATAGTCCGCAAGCGGGGATATTCCGTCGATTTCGATAATTTTGACATTATCCGCTTTCTTTTCTTCCAAAGCTGCGGCTGCTATAGCTGCAAGCTTTCTGCTCTCAGTTTTTTCCATTCTTCTCAATCCCTCTTATCTTCGTGTACCTCTTCATAAAATGAAAAGGCTTCTTGTGTATGCTCGTCTATTTCCCCGCTTCTTGAATGCAGATAAAGCAGCATATCCTTTAAAATGATGTAACAGCATTCATCGAGATCCCGGAAAGCTGTCCGCCGGATAACCGGAAGATTTGAGGATTTGTATCTTCGCGGTTCAATATAGTCGGCAATAAATACAATCTGTTCAAGCGGCTTCATACCGGGCTTTCCTGTCGTGTGGAACCGGATGGCATCCAGAATGTCAGGGTCATGCACATCATATTTTTCTTCGGCAATATAGGCGCCCAGCTTGGCGTGCAGAAGGAACGGATTCTCGCGTTCCACTTCCGTCATCGCAATACCGTTTTTCTCGCAGATCTTTATCTTTTTCGTATCCGGTATGCCCTTGGCGCTGTCGTGGAGAAGCCCCGCTGTTTCAGCTTTCATGATATCCGCGCCATGCGCCATAGCCAGTGCTGCACTCATAAAACGCACTCCCTGTGTATGGTAGTAGCGTTCTTCATCAATGTACTTCTTCAGCTTCCTGTCAAATTTCTCGAGATCATAAACTGCGTCTGCCATCATTTTACCCTCATCGTCGGTTTAAGACCCGCATAGACATCATGCTCGCGGATATAATCTATAACACTGTCCGGCACATAATAACGGATTGTCCTGTCTTCCGTAATCCATTCACGGATCATATTTGAAGAAACATCGATATTCTCAGTATCCAGCTTGTAAATAGAAGCCCTGTAAGTTTCAGCCACGTGCGCAATAGCTGCGTCCAGCGCCTCGCTGCTCGTATGGTTTCTTGTTGCCGCAACAATCGTGCAGGCGTCGCAGATTCTCTGAGGCTTCATCCATTTGTCAAAATCAAAAAGCGAATCGGCCCCGATAATAAAATAATATTCCGCATCCGGATTTAATTTTTTCAGCAGCTCCAGTGTCCGGTAGGTATAGGTAAAGCCCTTTTCATTCATCTCAACATCCGAAAGCTCAAAATGAGGATTCGAAGCGATGGCCAGGCCGACCATCTTCATACGATCCTCATTTGAAGCCCGTCCGTCACGATGCTGCTTATGGGGCGGGTTTCCTGCCGGCATAAAGATCACCTTTTCCAGCCCGAACTGCTGGCAGGCATTTTCACCCAGAATCAGATGTCCGATATGGATGGGATCAAAAGTCCCGCCCATGATACCTATTTTTCTCATAAATTCATTTTCCTGCAGCTTTACACCGGAAGTACGATGCGCTTATTTTTATCTTTTCCTTCACGGTAAAGAACAATCTTTTTGCCGATGACCTGGATCACCTCAGAATGTGTGCGTCCCGCTACCGTCTCGGCAATTTCGCGCGGATCGTCCGCGCAGTTCTTGAGAACGCCGATCTTGATCAGTTCGCGCGCGGCAAGGGCCTCGTCGACATTCTTTGTGTTTTCAGGCGTAAGAGAGGCTTTTCCGAGGAAAATAATAGCATCCTCATCCATCGCCAGACTTCTTAAATATGCTCTCTGCTTACTTGTCATCCTCGTTTTCCTCTTTTGAATCTTCAGACTTCAGTATATCACTAACTTTTCGTTTACCCTCAGATGCTGTTTCGTCCTCGGTTTCTGCCTTGTTTTCAGCTGTTGTTTCTGCCTCGGTTTCCGCCTTGGTTTCAGCTGCTGTTTCGTCCTTGGCTTTTGCTTCGGTTTCTGCCCTTTTTTCAGTTAGTGCTTCATTCTCGGTTTCTGTCTCGTTCCCAGGCTCTGCTTCGTTCTCAGTTTCCGGTGCATCGCTGTAATAATCGAATTCATGTCCGTACATCCGTACTGTATCGCCGTCGTGGATTCCCTGTTCCCTCAGCTTTTCATCTATTCCTGAATTTTTCAGGAAACGTTGGAAATAGACGAATCCTTTTTCGGAATCAAGGTTCGTGTAGCTCAGCATACGGTCGATTTTCGGCCCTTCGACAACATACACTGGGTTCCCCTTCCGGTCTTCCTTAAGCTCAATCGTGTACGGAAGATCCGATACCGCCAGCATATCTTCCGGGAAATATTCCTGCTCATAGTATAACTGTTCCGGGGCGGTTGTATCAAGCAATTTTCTAACCGCATATAAAAGTTCTTTAACTCCCTCGCCCGTCACAGCCGAAATCGGATAAACATGGCAGCCTTTCGGTTCAAATTCAGCCTTTAGACGTCCCACGGGATCATCCTCGGGATTACTAATGGCATCGATTTTATTCGCCGCGATTACCATGGGCTTCTTCATAAGATCAGGATTGTAATCCCAGAGTTCTTTGTTGATGACATTAATATCACTCACAGGATCGCGCCCGTCAAAGGAAGCCGCATCGACAATATGGATGAGGACGCGTGTCCTTTCGATATGCCGTAAAAATTCATGGCCAAGGCCGATGCCCTGCGAAGCGCCTTCGATAAGGCCGGGCATATCCGCAATGACAAAGCCCCTTCCGTCTCCTAAGTCGACAACCCCCAGATTTGGATCAATTGTCGTAAACGGATAATCGGCAATCTTCGGAGTCGCATTTGTGACACGTGAAAGCAGAGTTGATTTTCCCGCATTGGGAAAACCGACAAGTCCCGCATCAGCCACAAGTTTAAGTTCCAGCGTGACGTTAAGGTCAAGCGCCGGCTTTCCCGGCTCTCCGTATTGCGGGGCCTGATTGGTCGGCGTCGCAAAGTTCATGTTTCCTCTTCCCCCGCGGCCGCCGTGCAGCACAACCTGACGGAGATTCTTCCCCGACATATCGGCGATAATCTCTCCGGATTTTTCTTCGCGTATGATTGTTCCTTCCGGCACCTTCAGGATAAGATCCTGTCCGTCGGAACCATGGCATCTTTTCTTACCGCCTTCTTCGCCGCTTCCGGCTTTAAAATCAAAGCGGTGTTTATAAATAAAAAGCGTATTCATGGCTTTGTCGACTTCGAAAATAATATCTCCGCCATTA
>DCDB01000205.1 GCA_002316215.1 Lachnospiraceae bacterium UBA1066
TTCAGTTTTCCTTCCGTTTCTTCAGTTTTCCTTCCGTATGCTGATAAAGGCAATCTCATTCGGCTGAAGCTGCTCTTCAATCATCATGACGCCGCCGATGGCTTCAGTTCTTCTTGTCAGCATCGTCGGCTCGCAGACCCGCCGGAAGTACTTGATATCATTTCTTGAAGGTTCCTTTTCATAACTCAGTTCTTCCCAGATGTGCATAACGCTTCCGCTTGTGTCGTTGATGCTGAACATCTTCATTTTATATTTACCGCTCTCCACACCGGTGAGACGGATCCGGATGTTCATTTTGTTGCGGCCTTCGTAATATTTCCACATGTTCTCTTTATCAAGTCCGGTTTCTTCCGTCAGATAATAATTATAATTCAGGACCTGCTGGTTATGGCAGACAATGCCATAGTTATTATGGCGGTCTGTCGAGACCAGGCAGTTCCGGCTTTTACCGACAAAATACGGCAGAAGGCGGTTCAGGAATTCAAAAGCAAAAGCGGCCGGCTTTAAGATCCCGTCGTTCGTGATAAGGCCCGTGCCCCCGAATAATATTTCCGGGGTGTCAAAAAAAGCATACGCCCTGTCGCTGCCTGCGCCGTATCCCATCATCTTTGTCGTACCATAAAGATCAATCGTATTTTTTACGATAAAAGCGCCTTTAAAAGTCGTATCATTAATATAATTCCGTACACTCGGCGTAAAGTTCCATTCATTGAGATAAACCGGAAGATCTGCAAATCCCGCGTCCGCAATAAGCTTTTTCTCTCTCGTAAATTCATGCAGAAGGGATTCGTTATCTGTGGTTCGTTTGGCATAAAGGTCAAGCCCGTCTCCGCCGCGTTCATATCCATAGTACATGACGGAAATAAAATCCGGCCGGCATTCCTGCCTGCTCCACAGTTCAAGGAAGCTGCCTCTTTGCTTTTCTCCCATATCCATCCGGATGCTGTAGCCGCCGAGTTCAATATTCTCATTGAAGGACTTGATTATTTTATAGGTCTCGGAAAAAAGCTCCAGATAACGGCGGTTGTTTTTTTCCGGATCCTGCCTCCAGGTCTCATCGTACCACAGCTCCATCTTCCAGCCTTCCATCGCTTCCTGTCCGTAACGGTTGGAAAGATGCCTCATAAAGGCCGTCATCAGCCTCTTCCACTTAGGAATGGTAATTCTGTCCATCATGCCCAGCTGGTCCTGATCCACCTTCATCTCTCCGATCCGGTAATGGATCAGCCTGGGCTTCATGCCGAGTTCGATAAATGGTTTCATTTCCATTTCAAGGACATAGTCCAGAATGGAATCGATCATGGCAAAATTAAAATCATTTTCCTGGTCGGGACTTATAAACAGCTCTTTGGAGAAAATGCTGCCGAAACGCACGTACTGAAAATCCAGAGCCTTTTTCAGCATCATAAGATGTTCCCGTACAGAAGACTGCAGAAGATCCGCAGCCGAACCGAAATTGATAACGGATTTCCAGACATAATCCAGTTTTTCCGACTGGTCAGCCGCAAAAGAAGCCTGCAGGATTTTTGCCTGTGACGGATCTTCTTCCTGTTCCATGTCGGACGACATGATTTTTTCCAGCCTCTTCGCCAGCGCCGTTTTGTGCTTAAGCTCCTCTTCCGTATCTTTCGCCGAAACAGCTTTTTTCCGGAATTCGGTCGGCGTCTGTCCATAAGCCTTTTTAAATGCTTTATTGAATAAAGCGGCTGAAGTGAAACCGCTGTTATAAGCAATGCGGGTAACCGGCGCATCCGTATACAAAAGATCATCGGCTGCGTGATAGACCCTCATTTTCGTCAGGTATCCGGCGAAGCTCTTACCGTACGTTTTTTTGAAAAAACGGGACAGATACCCATTGGAAAGATACAGCTTTTCAGCCAGGTCTTTCATGCTGATCTGCTGGTCGTAATTCAGGTTAATATAATTATCGATCTTCTGGATGCGCTCATCATAGCGGTCGCTTTCCTCCGACCCCTGCTCCCCTTCCGTCTTTATCATGAAATTAGCCGCCAGCTGGTTCAGGATATTGAAGCAGTCGCCGAGATAGCCGAAATTCCCGGAGTTTTCACCTGACTCCGCATAATGTTTCAAAAAGCGGTGGATCAGGAGCCTTAAGTCATTGTATCTTGCATTTTCAGAAGCGGTTGAATCACACCAGAAAATGACATTCCCCGTCCGAAGGATTTCCGCGATCATGGTATAATCCATCTGAAGCGTCAGGTACAGGATCCCGCCGCCTGTCCTGACAGAAAAATGTTTATTGGCATTGATCACGAGGATGTCGTCGGCTTTCAGGTTCGAAACTTTATTTTCAACACCCGCCTCCAGCTTTCCCTCAAGAACAAAAAGCAGGACAACATCCTGAAAAAGCTGTTCTTTTTCAGGCGCTTTATCATGAAGCTCTGTTTTGAACCATTCTTTTTTAATCATCCCGGATCTGCATCTCCAAAATCATGGTTTGGGACCTTTGCGCGTCCAAGGTCAAAAAGTTTTTCCTGCGAGCAGGAAAACTTTTTGGACTTTTGACGCTTGCATCAATCATATCATACAGAGGCGGTTTCTCCAAACTTTCTTTTGATGGGGATCATGACTAAAAATCCTACGGCCAGCATTCCGAAAAAGGCGATTGAAAACTGGCAGGACGGGGTGTTTTCGCCGATGGCAGAAGAAAATGCACCGAGGCTTAACGGGGCGATCAGGCCGCCGATGCTTCCGATAATTGAAAAGACGCCGCTTGCTTTTGCTACCGCTTCCGGCTTTACGCTTACCCCGATGAGGTAGGAACCCATGGCGGTGAAACAGCTCAGGGACACTCCGCACAGCGCACTCGTTATAAGGACGCCCGGCATTCCGGGGATAAAATAGAGCGCCGCATAGCCTGCCGCTGCGATAAAGAACGAAAACGGAAGGGCTGCCCTCTTGAGCATGCCGGAAATCTGCGTGAAGAAGATCCCGACCAGCATGGCAAATGCCGCATTTACAGCAGTGGCAATCCCGGCGGCATCCGGGCCTCCCTTAATGCTCTGCGTGATATACATGCTGATATTTGTGCTGTACGCCGTAATGAACATCGTATGGAGAAAGCTGGCTGCCGAAATGACATAAACCATCCCGCCGAGTTTCATTTCCGAAGTCTTTACTCCGGAAGCAGCCGGCGTTTTATCCAAAAAGACGGTAACGATTAAAATATTGATAAAAGCCATCAGGTAAACCAGGTAGAAATATCTGAGGCCTCTGCCGGCAAGATTCGCTCCGATCAGATTGCCGGCCATGCCTCCGATTCCCATCCCCACAACATGAAGTCCCAGGTACTTTCTCCGGAATCTCGGCTCCATGGCCTCCGAAATAACCGCATTTACCATAGGCCCCACAATTCCAAAGCCATATCCGATAATCAGCCGGGAAATGAAAAGCACCAAAAACGAGTCAAAGAAAAACGGCGTGATACCGCAGATGCCTATAATGGCCAAACCTGCCAGAACAATGCTCTTCTTACTGAATTTTGTCGTCAGCCAGCCGACCATCAGCGCGCCCACAATCAAAAAGGCATAGGGCAGGGTCTGCAGAAGCTGTATAACATCCGTACTGTAGCCGGAATATTTTTCAGCAACCAGTCCCAGCACCGGTGAAATGCCGACAATATTTAAGCCGAATGAAATGGCGACGGCTAAAACGGCAATCGCCAGACGTATCTCCTTTTTCATATTTTTCT
>DCDB01000349.1 GCA_002316215.1 Lachnospiraceae bacterium UBA1066
CTCCATCTGCCTTTTCCCAACCAATTTGTGGCTGCTTTATCTGTCTTTTCCCAACCCCCCGAGTTTATCGAATGAGATCGATGCGTTTTATGCATCGATCTCTTCGATAAACTCGCGTTTGTCGAATAAATCTATTCCGGAACTTAGGATACTACCGCTGTTTAGAAATGTCAAACACCTGACTAATAAAAGTAATGAAGAATTATATAAGAAAGCACGATGCCATTGGAGTTGGCACCGTGCCGGGGAATTTCAGCGGCAGGTCTGCAGGTATGGGCCGCTTACGTTTTCATTGATAGTAAGGCAGGCAGATATAATCGCCTGCCAGAATTTTGTCGCTTCTTAAGCCGTTGATTTCCTTTACTTCAGCAATATAATCGCGCTCATCACTCCAGCCGGCACCCATTTCTCTATCTGCGATACTCCATAAGGAATCACCGGATTCGATGCAAATGCTCTTGTAACATTTTATGCCGGATCCTGATACTGCATTTTCTGCATTTGCTGCCTTGGCCGTAAAGGTTAGATCGACAAGTATAATAAATAAAGTGATAATGATGCTGAGCATCACGATCGCAATTGTTTTTGCTTTCTTTTCTCGTTCTGTCTTAGTACAGTTTTCTCTTACAGCTGCTGAATGAAAACCTGTTCTGCTTGCATATGGAATACTTCTTTTTCCCGTTGAAGCATTTCGTTTTCCGGAACTTTTTCCATATTGGTTTCTATTGGCATTTTTCTGTGTTTCATAATCCTGAAAATGAATAACCATCGCTATCCCCCGACGCCATACCGGCAAACATATGTTTAGAACGTTTGTTCTTTTAAAGAATATCATGCGAACAAGTGTTTGTCAATTAGAATCGAACATATTTTCCGAATATTTGTTTGCTTTTACAACTGTGATATGGTAACATAATAAAAACGGAGGTACACATTCATGGGATATGGTAAGATCAGCGGAAAACAAAAAGAAATACTTGAATACATAAAGAACGAAATTCTCAATAAAGGCTATCCTCCGGCGGTGCGCGATATATGTGAAGCGGTTAATCTTAAATCGACTTCTTCTGTCCATGCACATTTGGAGACTCTTGAAAAGAATGGTTATATAAGACGGGATCCGACAAAACCGAGAGCTATTGAGATTGTGGATGATAACTTTAATCTTACACGCCGTGAGGTCGTAAATGTCCCTCTGATTGGAACTGTAGCCGCAGGGCAGCCTCTTCTGGCCGTTGAAAATGTAGAGAGCTATTTTCCCATCCCTTCTGAATATCTTCCGAATAAACAGACCTTTATGCTGAAAGTACACGGTGAAAGCATGATCAATGCCGGGATCCTGGACGGAGATGAAGTGCTTGTAGAAGAACAGCCTGATGCCAGGGACGGAGAAATCGTCGTCGCACTGATCGATGATTCCGCAACGGTAAAAAGATTCTTCAGGGAAAAAGGCTGTGTCCGGCTCCAGCCGGAGAATGACACAATGGAACCGATTATTGTAGAGGGTGATCTTCGCATCCTGGGTAAAGTCATCGGTGTGATGAGATTCCTCCAGAAATAATATTGGAGTTTCGCCTTGCTTGAATAATTGCCTATTCAGAAGAGAATAGCAAAAAAGTCCGGTATCAACCGGGCTTTTTTAAGTGTCTTATATTATAAATCACCAATAAATATCAATGGAGCAAAGAGCGTCATTTTTATAGGAAAGATATTGCAGCGAACTCTTCTGATCCCAGGTCAGACGCCTATTCAGTATAGAATTCAAAAGTCCTCCGTCGTAAATCCGGGCAATCGCCTGCGCATAATCGTCAAAGCTTGAAAACTTAAAATGCACTTCCGTGATGTTGTTATCCACGGCGTTATTCATGACGCTTTTTACGGTATCCGCATCGTACGTCTCCTGATAATAGCCGTTCAGCCTGTAATAGTCATAGTCGGCGGAGGTACAATCCGGAAGCGTGTACGTACTGACCGGAACGTGATTGGAGCGGCTCATTTCCTCAGAAGTCATACAAAGGTAACTGTAAATAATCTTCGGGGCATGGGTATCCACCGTATCATTGTTATAGTTCGGATCTCCCCAGGTCGGATCAGCAAATGTATAAGTTCCGTTGATCTTCAGCAGGTTCCATGCGTGGGCACGGTTTTCCCCGTTATCTGTAATATCGCCTTCAATATACGCACAGGTCAGCCCCGCTTTCTGCAGGAGATATTGAAAAGCTTTGGCATAACCGGCGCAGACGCTCTCGTGATTTATAAACACGCTCTGGATATTCTGGTTCTGCGCACAGCTGAGCGTATTATCATAATCCGTGTTCAGTATCACATATTCATAGGCGGCTTTAACAATGTCATACTCTCCTGCCCCCTCAGGCAGGCCTGAAATAAAACCATCGGCTGCGGCTTCAATCTGCGCCTTTATCCCGTCTATTTCTGAAGGATCCATATTATAGGTGACAGTCATTTTCTTGATTCCCGGACCGTCCACTCCGTAAATGGATGCCGTACCGTCAGTCCAGAAAAATTCAGGGTGATCCGCGAGAAGCCCCGAAAGAGCCGGACCTATGTCATCCGGTTCATCTGCATTAATATAAAATACCGTTTTACAGGCCGCTATGCCCGTATAGAGCTGCGCGTAGACGCTTTTACGGGAATCGCTCATCTGATCGTAATCAAAGCCGCTAAGCCCCTCTGCGGCCGCTACAGGGGTATCCTCCGCACTCTCATCTGCAGGTACGGCGGACGCCGAATCGTACACGGAAACATCTGTGTCCGCTGATGTCCCCGGCTCCTGAAGATCCGGAGTC
>DCDB01000262.1 GCA_002316215.1 Lachnospiraceae bacterium UBA1066
CTGGACGAGCCGACCAACCATCTGGATATGGAAGCGATAACGGCGCTTAACAACGGACTGACGAAATTCCCGGGCGTCCTGCTTTTTACCTCGCATGATCATCAGATCGTTGAGACGACGGCCAACAGGGTCATGGAATTCCTGCCGGACGGGCATCTGATCGACAAGGTCGGAACCTACGACGAATATCTTGCTTCGGATGAGATGGCACGTAAGCGCCAGGTCTATACGGCGACAGAGGATGAGGAAGAGGATGACTGATGAATGCCGCGTAAGGCAGAAAATTTTACAGTAAATAAGCATCTGCTTCCATAGAACGTGAAATCATACAGTAAGGCAGCAGGTGCTCCCTCAGGGAAAATTATACAGTGAGGAAGCATCTGCTGCCTGAATTTGGAAAAATATGCAGTTTAGTAAGTCTGAAGATATATAAGAGGGCGGAGTAATGAAAAAATTAAGGCTGATATCTGCAGTGCTGCTGGCAGGTATTCTATCTTTTCAGAACGTCCCGGCGGAGGCTTCTTCTCCTGCAGCAATGGCTTCTTACCGGAGCGCATCCCAGGCAGAAGAGTCTGTGCCCGGTGAAAAAAATGCAGCTGCGGCTGTTATCGAAAGTGACGGGAGCAATTCTTCTGCATCGGGCAGCAGTTCTGAAGGCGGAACCGGAAACAGTATGTCAGCCGCTGACGCACAGACGGAAAACAGCAGTATTTCTTCGAACAGCGGAGCATCCGCTGAGACTGGATCGGACACGATATCACCGGATGGCAGTACGGCATCCGGTGATACTGCATCGGACAGTACAGCATCCGCTAGTACCGCATCGGACAGTACAGCATCCGGCGGCGCCGCATCGGATAATACAGCGCCCGGAGATACTGCATCCGGCAGTGCGGTATCCGGTGATACTGCCCCGGACAGCACAACGGCATCCGGCAGTACGGCGGCAGAAGAGGCAGCCGTTACGGATGCCGGAACTGCGGAGGATGCAACGACACAGGGTGCGGCAGCCTCCCCGTCGCCGGAGGCGTCATTACCGTCTGCAGAAGCTGCTGCGGATCCCGTGGGATCAGATGAGAATGCGGCTGTCCTTATTTATGGCCTCACCTGCGGAAGCAGGACAACACCTCTCGGAATTGATTCTGTGCAGCCGCTTTTAGGCTGGAAAATGAAATCCGGCATACGCGGCGAGAAACAGACAGCCTATGAAATCATCGTTTCTTCCGATGCAGAGAAAGCTTCCTCCGGTACCGGGGACGTCTGGGATTCGGGGAGACAGGAGTCGGATGCCTCCGTGGGCATCGCCTACGGCGGCAGTACCCTTAAATCATGCAGCAGATATTACTGGAAGGTTCTGGTATGGGATAAAGACGGTGTTCAGTTCCCGTCCGGTGTCACGTGGTTTGAAACGGGCTTCTACAGCAGTTCTGACTGGAAAGCACATTTTATTGCGGCGGATACAGACGGATCCGGCAATGCGGGAAGCAGCGCCCCGATGTTCCGCCGGGAGTTCTCGACGGCATCCGGGAAAACGATTTCAAGCGCACGTCTCTATGCTTCGGCACTCGGGATTTATACGGCCTTTATTAACGGACACCGTGTCGGTTCGGACAAAATGGCTCCGGGCTGGACGGATTATCTGAATTTCATTTCCTATCAGACTTACGATGTTACGTCTCTCCTTGCAGAAGGACAAAATGCCATCGGGGCCATTGTCGGAAACGGATGGTATTCAGGACGTATTCTGAGCAAAAATGATATTTACGGAAAGGACCGCGCGTTTATCGGTCAGCTGGAGATTGTTTATACGGACGGGACGAAGGATATCGTCTCTACGGATACCTCCTGGAAGAGCACCATGAACGGTCCTTACACAGCGGATGATATCTATGACGGTGAAACTTATGATGCCCAAAAGGAAGAAAACGGCTGGAGCAGCCCCGGCTTTGATTCCTCCGGCTGGCTGAAAACGAAAGCTGCCACGAACAGCAGCATTTCCACAAAAATTAACCTGGATACTGTTCAGCTTACAGCTGAGACGGAAGAGCCGGTTGAGGAAACACAGGAAATCCGTCCGGTTTCCGTCAGCAACCCGTCCTCAGGAACATATATCTTTGACCTCGGGCAGAACATTGCCGGAGCAGCGAAAATCAGCGTGTGCGGCAATGCAGGAACAAAAGTAAAGATTCGCTACGGTGAAATGCTGAACTCGGACGGCACCCTGTATACGGCTAATCTGCGGACGGCGAAAGCTACGGATTACTACATTTTAAAAGGAGATGCGGCGGGGGAAACATACGAGCCGGAATTTACGTATCACGGCTTCCGCTATATTGAGATTACGGGGTATCCGGGAACTTTGACACAGGATAATGTAACGGGGGTCGTTTTCGGAAGTGAACTTACGCGCACGGGTGACATCAGTACGTCGAATACGCTGGTAAACCAGCTTTACTCGAACATTATCTGGGGACAGCGCGGAAACTTTCTGAGTATTCCGACCGACTGTCCGCAAAGAGATGAACGCCTGGGCTGGACGGGAGATGTCCAGGTCTTTTCACGTGTCTCGACACTGAATTATAATGTCAGCAGCTTTCTGCCTGAGTTTGTCAAAAATCTCGGGTCAGAACAATACAGTAACGGTGAAATAGAGGATGCGTTCCCCAAAGCCGTTTATTCCGCGAAGAACGGATCAGGATGGGCGGATGCTGCGATAATTCTTCCGTGGACAGTATACACGGCATACGGCAACAGGCAGGTTATCTATGACAATTACAATATGATGTCGAAATATTACGACTCCGTAGCGGAAGATGCCGGAGACAGCCTGGTTCCTACGCGGAATCCGTATGGTGACTGGCTTGCTTATGATGCGAATACGCCCAGAGAGCTTATTTCCTGTGCCTATTTTGCGTACGACGCAAGCCTTATGTCGCAGATGGCAGCCGCCATCGGAAAAACTTCGGACAGCGAACAGTATGAGAAACAGTTTGAGAAAATAAGATCTGCATTTGTCAGCAGGTTCGTAAATACAAGCGACGGAGTGATCAGCGGCAATACCCAGACGGATTATGTCCTTGCACTGAAGTTTGATCTGCTTCCGAATGAAAATTTGCGTAAGAAGGCGGCAGAAAGACTTGCTCAGAGAATAAAGGACGCGGATAATCATCTGACGACTGGCTTTATCGGGACGGCCTATCTTTGTGAAGCCCTGAGCGAAAACGGATATTCGGAAACTGCCTACAGGCTTCTTGAGACGACGACAAATCCTTCGTGGCTTTACAGTGTCGTAAACGGGGCGACGACGACCTGGGAACGCTGGGACTCTTATGTCGCAGAGACGGGAACCTTCGGTGATGCGAGTATGAACTCTTTCAACCATTATGCTTATGGCGCCGTGGGAGCGTGGCTTTACCAGGAGGCGGCCGGCATACAGTACGATACGGAAAATCCCGGCTATAAGCATTTTACAATCGATCCTGAACCGGATGCCTCTATGGACAACGTGAGCGGTTCCTACGATTCTGTTTACGGAAAGATCGTTTCGGACTGGACGCTTTCCGGGAGCAGTTTTACACTTCATGCGGAAATTCCGGCCAATACAACGGCGGATGTCTACCTTCCCACGGATGATGCGCAGAGCCTTTCGGTTGACGGTGAGGCTTACGTTCCGGGGACGTCATCGGTGGATGGCATTACTTATGAAGGAAGCGAAAACGGGAAACAGAAGTTTGCGGCTGCTTCCGGGACTTATGATTTTGCAACCTCTGAGAATGGTGTTTCCCTGGGCCTTGTTTCACTTTCGCCTATGGAGGACGAACTTTATACCGGGAGCCCTCTGACACCGGACGCTGCGCTTACATGGCATGGCGAAACACTAAAAAATGGTACGGATTATACCCTGACCTGCGAAAATAATACAGATAAGGGTACGGCATCTGTCCATGTGGCTGCGGTTCCCGGAAACGGACGCTTTTCCGGCGCGATTGATACAACCTTCAGAATTCTTGAGCCTGTTGCGCCGGGCATTTATGATATCAGCGTGAATATCGGAGGGGCGGCAAAGGCGCTTGATATTTCAGGCGGAAGCCATTCTTCCGGAGGCAATGTCCAGATTTACGATATAAACAGGACAGCTGCACAGCGCTACAGTGTCGAGAGCGTGGGAAACGGCTATTTCAGGATCGTTAATCAGGGATCTGGAAAGGTTCTTGACTGCCAGAACGGCGGTACGGACGACGGCACGAATGTTCAGCAGTATACATGGAACGGGACGGATGCCCAACTCTGGAAAATCGGAACGGCTGACGGAACAGCTTACACCATACTTTCAAAAGCATCGGGAAAATCACTGGATGTCAGCGGCGGCAACAATGCCAATGGCACGAATGTCCAGATTTGGAATCCTAACCGGAGTGCTGCCCAGACGTGGTTTTTTACACCGTTTATTTATTCCGGAAATGCGGAAGCCGGGAAAACATATATCCTGATACCGAAATTAAACAATTTACTTGCTGTAAACGTCAGGAACAACAGCCGGACTTCTTCAGCGGATCTTATTCTTGATGCGCAGAGCGATTCGGAATCCGAGAAGTTCACGCTGGAAGAAAACGGAGACGGAACTTACTGCCTGGTGAACGGTATGGCTGAATTCTGCGCCGATGTAAGGAACGGCAGCACTTTCAGCGGAGCCCGGCTTCAGGTTTATGAATCCAACGGGACGGCGGCCCAGAGATGGATACTTCGGAAGAACGGCGACGGGACCTATACGATTCTGAACGCCGTTACGGGTAAGACAGCTGATATTCCTAATGCTGATGCTAAAAATGGGGCTCCGGTCCAGATGTGGGACAGCAACGGCTCAGACGCACAGCGTTTTTATCTGCAGGAAACGGCGGAGCCGGATCACGCGATGGACGGTACTTATACAGCAGTGTCTGCGCTCAAGGACACGGCGGTTATGGATGTTTACGGCGGTTCCGTGTTTTCCGGCGCCAATGTCCGGCTGTGGCAGGACAACGGAACGGCAGCACAGAAGTTTAAATTCATTTACAGCGGGAGCGGCTGCTACCGGATCGTAAATGTAAATTCCGGGAAGGTTCTGGATGTCATGGGCGGCATAGGCTTTAATACGGCAAACGTATGGCAGTACGATTATAACGGTTCTGACGGCCAGCTTTGGAAAGTTTCAGATAACAGCGACGGGACAGTGACGATTAAGAGCCGCCTCGGAAAAGCGCTTGATGTGTCAGGAGGCCGGTCCGACAGCGGAACGAATATTCAGATTTACGATTCCAACGGCAGTGCGGCACAGAGATGGATTCTGAAAAAAACAAATTAGAAATTTGTGTATTTATTGCGATACTTCCGCAATTTTCGCGCAACTTTCATGGACATTCAAATTTGCGAGTGCTATAATTTGCATAGACTGAAAAAGTATGCAGGAACGGTACTTTTTTAAATATTTCAAGGAGGATAGATAGAATATGGATAACAGGAAATGGTTAACCATGGATGGCAACGAGGCTGCTGCGCATGTATCCTATGCATATACAGAAGTCGCAACCATCTATCCCATCACTCCTTCATCCGTCATGCCTGAGCATGTGGATGAATGGGCGACAGCGGGACGCAAGAACATCTTCGGCCAGGAAGTACAGGTTACGGAAATGCAGTCAGAAGCAGGTGCTTCCGGTGCTTTCCATGGTTCTCTGGCAGCAGGAGCCCTTACGACTACGTTTACGGCTTCACAGGGTCTTCTTCTTATGATCCCCAATATTTACAAAGTTGCCGGTGAACAGCTTCCGGGCGTTTTTGATGTTTCCGCCCGTGCCGTTGCAAGCCATGCCCTTTCAATTTTCGGTGATCACTCCGATGTTCTGGCCTGCCGTCAGGCCGGCGCCTGCATGCTCTGCGAATCTTCCGTACAGGAAGTTATGGATCTTACGCCTGTCGCACATCTTGCAGCAATCAAGGGAAGCATTCCGTTCATCAATTTCTTCGATGGTTTCCGTACATCTCATGAAATCCAGAAGATCCATACCTGGGATTATGAAGATCTTAAGGATATGACTGATGAAGAAGCCATTGCCGCTTTCAGAGCCCATGCCCTGAACCCGAATCATCCGTGCGAGCGCGGCTCAGCGCAGAACCCGGATATTTTCTTCCAGGCACGTGAAGCTTCGAACCCGTACTACGATGCAATGCCGGAAATTGTCCAGATGTATATGGACAAAGTAAATGAGAAGATTGGCACGAAGTACAAACTTTTCAATTACTACGGCGATCCGAAGGCAGAATCCGTTATTATTGCAATGGGTTCCGTTAACGATACGATTGAGGAGACTGTTGATTATCTGCGCACGACGAAGAAGGCTAAGGTCGGCGTCATCAAAGTACGCCTGTATCGTCCGTTCTCCGCCAAGGCTCTTATCTCCGCTATCCCGAAGACGGCAAAGGTCATCAATGTCCTCGACCGCACGAAGGAACCGGGTGCCGAAGGCGAACCGCTCTGGCTGGATGTTGTTGCAGCGCTTCATGATTCCAAATTCAAGGATGTCAAGATTCTTTCCGGACGTTACGGCCTTGGCTCCAAGGACACTTCTCCGGCTCAGATCGCAGCTGTCTTTGCGAACAAGACAAAGAAGATGTTTACTCTCGGAATCAAAGATGACGTGACGAACCTTTCTCTTGCCATCGGACCGGAAATCGTTTCGACGCCCAAGGGCACAATCAACTGCAAGTTCTGGGGCCTCGGTGCTGACGGTACTGTCGGTGCCAACAAGAACTCCATCAAGATCATCGGCGATAACACGAATATGTACGCACAGGCATATTTCGATTACGACTCCAAGAAGTCCGGCGGCGTAACGATGAGCCATCTGCGTTTCGGAAAGAAACCGATTAAGTCAACCTACCTTATCCGTCAGGCTAACTTTGTTGCCTGCCACAATCCTGCCTATGTACGCAAGTTCAACATGGTCCAGGAAATTGTTGACGGCGGCACCTTCCTTCTTAACTGCCCGTGGGATGATGCAGATATTGAAAAGCATCTTCCGGGACAGATGAAGAAGTATATGGCTGACCATAAGATTAAATTCTATGTCATTGACGGTGTCAAGATCGGCATCGCGGTCGGCATGGGCCCGACACGTATCAACACAATTCTTCAGTCCGCTTTCTTTAAGCTTGCCAACATCATCCCTGAATCCCAGGCCATCGACCTGATGAAGAAGGCTGCTGCGGCAACTTACGGACGCAAGGGGCAGGATGTCGTCGAGAAGAACTGGGCGGCTATCGAAGAAGGCGCAAAGCAGGTACGTGAAGTAACGGTTCCGGAATCCTGGAGCCAGTGCGAAGATGAAGGACTTGATTTTAAGAAAGCTACAGAAGGAAGAAAAGAAGTCCTTGATTTCGTAAATAATATCCAGAGCGCAGTCTCCGCACAGGAAGGAAATAATCTTCCGGTTTCTGCATTTAAGGATTATGTTGACGGTTCTACACCTTCAGGATCTGCCGCTTATGAGAAGCGCGGAATCGCAGTTATGATTCCTGAATGGAATTCCGACAACTGCATCCAGTGCGAGAGATGCTCTTATGTCTGCCCGCACGGCGTCATCCGTCCGTTTGCTCTTACGGAAGAAGAAGTAAAGGCTGCACCTGAGGGAGCTAAAACTATTCCGCTTATCGGCGTACAGGGCTATTCTTTCGCAATCGGCATTTCTGCTTATGACTGCACAGGCTGCGGTTCATGCGCTAATGTATGCCCGGGCAAGAAAGGTGCGAAGGCACTGACGATGGTCAATGCGGAAGCCAACAGCGAAGACACCCAGAAATATTTTGACAGTTATGTAAAGGCTCCGATTAAGAAGGATGTTGTTGCCAAGTTCGGCGAGAATTCCGTTAAGGGCAGCCAGTTCAAACAGCCGCTTCTGGAGTTCTCGGGAGCATGCGCAGGCTGCGGCGAGACACCTTATGCAAAGTTAATCACACAGCTGTTCGGCGACAGAATGTATATTGCTAATGCGACGGGCTGCTCATCGATCTGGGGCAACAGCTCACCGTCCACGCCTTATACGGTAACGCCGGAAGGAAAAGGACCGGCATGGTCCAATTCCCTGTTTGAAGATAATGCAGAGTTTGGCTACGGCATGGCTCTTGCACAGAAAGCAATCCGCGACGGCCTTAAGGCCAATGTGGAAAAGATCGCTGAAGGCGGCACCGGTGCAGCTGAAGCGGCAAAGAAGTGGCTTGATACGTTCAGCAGCGGTGTTGAAAATGGCGCAGCTACAGATGAACTTGTCAAAGCGCTCAAGGGCGCAAAATCGGCAGATGCCAAAGAAATCCTTGAGAAGAAAGACTTCCTGGCAAAGAAGAGCCAGTGGATCTTCGGCGGTGACGGCTGGGCTTACGATATCGGCTACGGCGGAGTAGATCATGTCCTGGCTTCCGGCCGCGACATCAATATCATGGTCTTCGATACCGAAGTTTATTCTAATACAGGCGGACAGTCTTCAAAGGCTACGCCGACCGGCGCAATCGCACAGTTTGCGGCAGCGGGAAAAGAGACAAAGAAGAAGGATCTCGCCGGAATGGCGATGTCTTACGGCTATGTCTATGTTGCGCAGATTGCTATGGGAGCTGATTACAATCAGGCAGTCAAGGCAATTGCTGAGGCTGAGGCTTATGACGGACCGTCCCTTGTCATTGCTTATGCGCCGTGCATCAACCACGGCATCCGCAAGGGCATGGGCAAGTCCATTACAGAAGAAGAACTGGCTGTTAAGGCAGGCTATTGGTTCAACTTCCGCTTCAATCCGGCTCTTGCGGCTCAGGGCAAGGATTGCTTCCTGCTCGATTCCAAGGAGCCGACAGATTCCTACGGCGATTTCATCGGCGGCGAAGTGCGTTACAGCAGCCTGATGAGAGCTAACCCGGAACGTGCGAAGAGGCTGTTTGCCAAGGCAGAAGAAGAAAGCAAGGAGAGATGGACATATCTCAACAAGCTTATTGACCTGTACAAGGCGAAATAATTATTCTGCAAAACATGGGAACGGCGCTTCATGCGCCGTTCTTTTGTTCTTTGCAGGATGATTGAGTTTAAAGACGGCAGAAACCTGAAATCATGGAAAAGTCTGAAGCATATGTGTTTAATGCCAAAAGCTATTTTGGCGGGTGCATAAAAACCAAAGAAAACTGATGATTCTGCGGAGGTGAAAAAATGGAAGAGTCCAAATTGAGGAAAATCTACTCGAAAGAAGACCGGTCAATCGCGCTTAAAGTGTATGAAGGACATTTTGCCACGCCGAGTTCCCACATTTCACATTATTTTGATCTCACGACTATGAAGGCGAGGGCAAAGGAAGCAAAGACTGTTGCAAGCATCCTTTGTTCGCGTTATAGTATGAATACGATTGTCGACACAATTGTGTGCCTGGACGGTATGGAGATTGTAGGTGCATTTTTGGCAGATGAACTGACAAAAGGCGGCATCATGTCCATGAATGCGCACCAGACGATTTACGTTATTACGCCTGAGGTCAGTTCTTTGGGGCAGTTTATTTTCCGCGACAATAACCGGATGATGATTGAAAAAAAGCATGTCCTGATCCTGATGGCTTCCATAACTTCAGGCGAGACGATGACGGCCTGTGCGGAATCTGTCAATTATTATGGCGGAGCTGTCAGCGGCATTGCCGCGATATTTACGAATATCAGCAAGCTGGCAGGCTGTGACATCTGCTCGATTTTTACGCAGCAGGATGTTCCGGATTATAAAAGCTATAAACCCGGCCGCTGCGATTTGTGCGCAAAGGGTGTAAAGATTGACGGCCTGATTAACGGCTATGGATTTTCAAAAATCTGAGGAGGCTTTTTATATGGATCTTTCGGAAATAAAGGCTATGGAAGCATATGATATCATTACGGAAGAGGATCTTCCGGATATCCATGCGGAAGGTATTCTGCTTCGGCACAGGAAAAGCGGAGCCCGTGTAATGCTGATTCCTGCAGAAGATGATAATAAGGTTTTCAATATTGCTTTCAGAACCCCGCCGGAGGATTCAACCGGTGTTGCCCATATTATTGAACACTCTGTACTTTGCGGGTCCAGGGAGTTTCCGCTTAAGGATCCTTTTGTCGAACTCGTCAAAGGGTCGCTCAATACTTTCCTTAATGCGATGACTTATCCGGATAAGACGATGTATCCTGTGGCCAGTACGAACGATACGGATTTCAGGAATCTTATGCACGTCTATCTGGATGCTGTTTTCTATCCTGATATTTACAGTGAACAGAACATCTTCCGTCAGGAAGGCTGGAGCTGGCGTCTGGAGAAAACAGAAGATCCGCTTACGCTGAACGGCGTTGTTTATAATGAAATGAAGGGCGTGTTTTCTTCGCCTGAGGAACTTCTGGACCGTATGACCTTCAATATTCTTTTTCCGGATACGCCCTACGGTGTCGAATCGGGGGGCGATCCGGAGGTCATACCGACGCTTTCGTATGAAAAATTCCTTGCCTTCCATAAAAAATATTATCATCCGTCGAACAGCTATATCTATCTGTACGGAAATCTTGATATGGCGGATACTCTGAAATGGATGGATGAAAAGTATCTGAGCGCCTATGAAAGAACTTCGGTCGATTCCGAAATTAAAAGACAGAAGCCGTTTTCAAAAAGCAGGCGCCTGGTCGGAAGATATCCGGTTTCTGATGATGAGCCGGTAAGGAAGAATACGTATCTGTCTTATAATGTCGTTGCGGGAAATCCTCTGGATATTAAGGAATCCATTGCTTTTGACGTACTGGACTATGCGCTTCTGTCCTCACCGGGTGCTCCTGTAAAAAAAGCACTTCTCGACCATCATATCGGAAATGATATTTACGGTTCCTATAATGACGGGATTCTTCAGCCCTATTATTCTATTACGGCGAAGAATGCCAGTGCTTCGGATGAAAAAGAATTTCTTCGGATTATCCGTGAAGAACTTGAAAAGCAGGTTTCCGGAGGTATCGACAGAAAAGCGCTTGTGGCCGGAATTAATTTCCTTGAGTTCCAGTTCCGCGAAGCCGATTTTTCTTCGTATCCGAAGGGACTTATGTACAGCATCGATGTCTTTGATTCCTGGCTTTATGATGAAAATTCACCTTTCACGGCACTTCGGCAGCTGGACGCTTATGCGGAGCTAAAGAAGGATGCTGAAAACGGATACTTTGAAAACCTGATCCGGGAGAAATTCCTCGGAAATACATACTCGGCGACTGTCATTTTAAAACCGGAAAAAGGCCTGGCCCAGGCAAAAGAGGCTGCAGCCGTCAAGAAGTTTGCGGATTATAAGGCGGCGCTTCCTGAAAAGGAACTGCGGCGTCTGGTACGTGAGACACATGCCCTTAAAAAATATCAGGAACGTCCGGAACGGCCGGAAGATATCGCAAAGCTTCCGACACTTATGCGTTCGGACATAAAAAAAGAGGAACGAAATCTGTCGAATATTGAGGACAGGATAGCTGTGCCGGGTAACGGAGCTGCGTCTTTTGTAAAGACAGTTTATCACGATGCGGCAAGCAACGGAATAGGCTATGTCGATCTTCTGTGGAATATAAAAAAGATTCCGGCTGAGCTTATACCTGTGCTCGGTATCCTTAAATCCGTTCTGGTAAATGTCGATACGGAGCATTATACCTACGGAGCACTGAATAATGAGATTAATGCCAATACCGGCGGTTTAAGCTGCGGGGTCTCAGTTTTTGACGATCCAGAGGATGAAAACGGATATCTTGCATTTTTCGGCATCAGATGCAAGGCGCTTTATGAAAAGCTGGACTTTGCCTTTGACCTTATCCGGGAAATCATAACTACCTCTGTGTTTACGGATGAGAAACGTATTTATGAAATCCTGGCTTCAGCCAAGTCGCAGATGCAGATTACTATGCAGCAGATGGGACATCAGACAGCAGTCATGCGTGCCGAAGCCTATTATTCTTCAGCCGGTGCATTTAACGATCTTGTGGGCGGAATCGGATTTTATAAAGTCCTGAAAGAATATGAAGAGAATTATTCTTCAAAGAAAGATGAGGTCAGGGAACAGCTGGGAAGGCTTCTGCATCTCGTGTTTGACGCGGAGAACCTTACGGTCAGTTATACCTCCGAAGCTGCCGGTAGGGGAGCTCTCGTTAAGAATCTTCCGAAAGTTCTTATCCGCGGAGAAGAAGCTTTTGAAAAGACGCCTGAAATAACCCTGCCGCCCCTGGGAAGACTTAATGAGGCTTTCAAAACAGCGGGACAGGTACAGTATGTTGCGGCAGCCGGTAACTTTAAGAAGGCAGGGCTTGCTTACACAGGCGCGCTGAATATACTGCGGCAGATTATGAGCTATGATTATCTTTGGCAGAATATCCGCGTAAAGGGCGGGGCTTACGGATGCGCTGCAGCTTTTAAGAGAAACGGGGACGGGCTGTTTACCTCTTTTCGTGACCCTAATCTTGGAAGAACGCTGGATGTATTTAAAAAAGTTCCGTCATATTTAAAGAAATTCGAAGCTGATGAAGCGAAAATGACGAAATACATCATCGGGACCATGAGTGACCTGGATGCGCCTCTTACGCCTTCTCTTTTCGGAACGGTATCTATGAGGGCTTATTTGAGCGGCGTTACACAGGCTGACATGCAGGCTTCCCGTAAGGAGATACTGACAGCGGAAGAAGACGATATCCGGGCGCTTTCCAGGATGGCGCAGGCAGTGCTGAAAAGCGGGTGCATCTGTGTCGTCGGAAGCGAAGCAGCTATCGAAAAGGAAAAAGAACGCTTCGATCATATCGAAACCCTGCTGTAATCATCGGATGGCATCGTATCGGAAATCCGGAACACGGAAACGGCATTATGCCGGCTGTTTACGCAATCCATAAGCGGAGCCTGAAAAAACGCACCGCGCACTGCCAACGGCTTTACGCCTTGTAGGAGAGGAATCTTAGAAAAATGGAAAAGTTTAAATCCGGCTATGCCGCCATTATCGGACGGCCGAATGTAGGAAAGTCTACACTGATGAACCACATGATCGGACAGAAGATTGCTATAACAAGTAAGCGGCCGCAGACGACCCGGGACAGGATTGAAACCATCTATACCTGTGAAAAAGGCCAGATTATATTTTTGGATACGCCGGGCATGATTAAAAAAACAGAAAACAAGCTCGGAGAATATCTGCTGAACGTATCCCTGGGTGCGATTCCCGACGCGGACGTCGTGCTGTGGCTGGTAGAACCCTCCTCTTATATCGGTGAGGGAGACCGCAGTATCGCAGAGCGTCTGCGCGGCTTAAAGAAGCCGGTGCTTCTCATTATCAATAAGGTAGATACGATAGAAAAAACACAGGTGCTGAAGATAATCGATACCTACAGCAGACTGATGGATTTTGCGGAAATCATTCCGGTTTCCGCACTCATGGATGTAAATCTAGAGGATGTGAAAGACAGCATTCTGAAATACCTTCCGGAAGGGCCTAAATACTATGACGATGAAACAGTGACGGAACAGCCCGTAAGGCAGATCGTTTCTGAAATTATCAGGGAAAAAGCCCTGCAGGCCTTAAGCGCTGAAGTACCGCACGGCATTGCCGTAACAATTGATAAATTTTCAGACCGCTCTTCTGATCTGACGGATATCGAAGCTACGATCGTCTGTGAAAAAGACAGCCACAAGGGAATTATCATCGGTAAAAACGGGACTATGCTGAAGAAAATCGGTACAAATGCCAGGTATGAAATAGAGCGGCTTATTGAGAAAAAAGTGTATCTGAAACTATGGGTTAAAGTTCGGAAAAACTGGCGGGACAGCGATTCGGAATTAAAGTCTTTCGGATATGACAAGCGAAAATAATGCTTTAGTGCTGACCGGTGTCGTGCTGCTTGCACAGCCGATCGGGGAATTTGACAAGCGGCTGGTGATCCTGACGCGGGAACGCGGCAAGATAACGGTATTTGCCCATGGCGCAAGAAGACAGACAAGCCCGTTCCTGGCGGTCTCGAACCCGTTTGTCTTCGGCAGCTTTACGGTATTTGAGGGCAGGAACGCTTATACCCTGGCATCTGCTTCGGCGGCAGCGTATTTTACGGAGCTTGCCGGAAGCCAGCCGGGAGTTTATTACGGCTTCTATTTTCTTGAGCTGGCCGGCTATTACGGACAGGAGGGAATTGAATCGGAAGGCATGGTCAATCTTATTTATGTCGCCTTAAGAGCCATATTGAGGAAAGAAATCCCGCTTCCCCTTGCAAGAAGAATTTACGAATGCCGCATGATGGCGGAAAATGGTGATTTTGCCCTTCCGGAAGAGGAAGAGTCTATAGACGGGAGTGCTCTTTACGCGCTAAAGTTTACCGTTTCCTGCCGCATTCCCGAGACTTTTTCTTTCAGTCTTTCTGAGAAAGCCGAAAGGGACTTCGCCGGGGTGGTTGAAAAAAACTTTAAACGCTGCATAGACCGGAAGTTTAAGAGCCTCGATGTTCTTGAGAAAATTTCCGGCATGTAGTACGGCATATTTATCAGTCTGACAGTTCACGCTTTACACAGGGGTTTTGTTTCAGGTATAATGTAAATTAAGACTCAGGAAATCGCGAAGCGATGGAATAAACTAAGGCATCAAAGATGTCAAAAGGCGCTTTCGGCATCTGTATCATGCGAACGATTGAAAAGAGAGGAAAATGAAAAAGACTGCAGCGGGATTTCTGACAGCTGTACTTTGCTTTTTGCTGTGCGCCTGCGGTTCTGTGACCGACGGTGATGTGAATGCAATGGAAGTCATGAAAGACGGAAGCATTACAGCCTCTTCTGTCGGAAGCTTTGATAAGGACTACTATGATATCAATGAATTAAGAAAAGAGACCGAAACAGCGGTTAAGGCGTATAATGCATCGGCAGGGCAGGAACTTATTAAATTAATAAAATGCAGTGCGGACAAAGAAAGAGCGCGGGTAGTTCTTTTCTATTCAAGCGGCAGCGACTATGCTGCCTTTAACAGCGTTACTTTTCTTAGCGGAACACTCAAAGAGGCTCTTTCCGGCGGGGCAGATCCGGACGCTTATGTCTTCAGCTCCGACAGAACACTGAAGACAACTCTGGGGGAATTGGAGCAGAAGAATCAGGAGTACGGTTTTATTGAGGTTAATGAGCCGCTTCTTGTCAAGGCTCCGGGAAAAATAGTCTATACAAGCAGCAATGCCAAGGTTGACAAAAACGGCAATGCCCGGGCATCAGGCACGGATGAGGCGGAAACACTGCTTTCATCTCCGTGCTATATTATATATGAGGAGTAGAGACGTGATGGAAAAGACAATGGAAAAAGTAGTGGCACTCGCAAAATCCAGGGGATTCATTTATCCCGGTTCAGAGATTTACGGCGGGCTCGCCAACACCTGGGATTATGGAAATCTCGGTGTGGAACTGAAAAATAATGTCAAGCGGGCATGGTGGCAGAAGTTCGTCCAGGAAAATCCCTATAACGTGGGACTGGACTGCGCCATACTGATGAATCCGCAGACATGGATAGCCTCCGGGCATCTCGGATCTTTTTCAGATCCGCTTATGGACTGCAAAGAATGCCATGAACGCTTCAGAGCTGATAAAATTATTGAAGATTACTGCCATGAAAAGAAGATTCCGCTTTCGGAAGCTGAAAAAGAGCAGTACGGTTCAGATGCACAGCCGCTGGGATCGGTTGACGGCTGGACAAAAGAGCAGATGGAAAAATTCATAGAAGATGAAAAGATTCCCTGCCCGTCCTGCGGAAAGCATAATTTTACGTCCATCAGGGAATTCAATCTGATGTTCAAGACTTTCCAGGGTGTGACGGAGGATGCTAAGAATACAGTGTATTTGCGTCCGGAGACTGCGCAGGGTATTTTCGTCAACTTTAAAAATGTACAGCGCACTTCCAGGAGAAAGATACCGTTCGGCATCGGACAGATCGGAAAATCTTTTAGAAATGAAATCACGCCCGGCAACTTCACCTTCCGTACGCGTGAATTTGAACAGATGGAGCTGGAGTTTTTCTGCAAACCCGGGACGGATCTCGAATGGTTCGCATATTGGAAAGATTACGCTAAAAAATGGCTGTTTTCCCTGGGAATGAAGGAAGATGAACTGCGGTTCCGTGATCATGACAAGGCAGAGCTTTCCTTCTACAGCAAGGGCACAACCGATGTGGAGTTTCTGTTCCCGTTCGGATGGGGCGAGCTGTGGGGAATTGCAGACCGTACAGATTATGACCTGGGACGGCATCAGGAAGTATCCGGCGTCGACCTTACGTATTTTGACGACGAGACGAATGAACGCTATATACCTTACGTGATCGAACCGTCGCTTGGAGCAGACCGCATGGTACTGGCTTTCCTGTGCAGCGCTTATGATGAGGAAGTCCTGGATGCGGAGAAAAATGACGTCCGGACGGTTCTTCATTTCCATCCGGCCCTTGCTCCGGTTAAGATCGCCGTCCTTCCGCTTTCTAAAAAGCTTACGGGGCCGGCTGAGAAAATCTATACGGAGCTTATTAAAAAATATAACTGTGAATACGATGACCGCGGCAATATCGGCAAGAGATACAGAAGACAGGATGAAATCGGGACGCCTTTCTGCATCACGTATGATTTCGATTCCGGGACGGATGGCGCTGTAACCGTAAGAGACCGTGATACGATGAAGCAGGAAAGAATAAAAATAGAGGATTTAGGAAAATATTTTGAAGATAAGTTTGTATTTTAGCCTCACAGCCGCCAAACGCTAATACAGGCGGCTAAATCATATTTTTTATATGGAAGGAGAGGACGAGATGGCAAAATACAGCTGTAAGAACTGCGGAGCGGAACTCTTTTTCGATCCGAAGAAGGGGAAGCTTCATTGCGATTACTGCGGAACGGATTATGATCCCTCTGAGTATGCGTATAAACCGGAGCCGGACGCCGCTGCAGGAGCCGCAAAAGATCAGACGATTGCTCAGCCGGGAAATGAAGGCACAGGGGCGGATGCTGCGGCGACAGATGAGAAAGCTACTGACGATTCCACCGGAAATCTTGTTGTTTACAAATGTCCGAACTGCGGAGCCGAGGTCATTACTTCCAAGGATACGGTGGCGACTACCTGTGTCTACTGTAACCGCGCCATTACGCTGGAAGGCAACCTGGCCGGTACTTTCCGCCCGGATTATGTCGTTCCTTTTGAGAAAGACAGAAAGGATGTTGAAGCAGCGTATCTTTCCCTCTGCAAAAAGTCAATCCTGACGCCCCGCCTTTTTACAAAGCAGGCGACAATAAAAAAGATAAAAGGAATGTATATTCCGTACTGGCTGTATTCCTTTGACGGGGATGCTTCTATACAGGTACTCGGAAAGAACACCCGCATGTGGACGACGGGAGATACCGAATTTACGGAGACTTCTTCCTATTCCGTAAGTGAGGAAGCGACCGGAAGCTTCCGGTATATTCCGGCCGATGCACTTAAAGGGATGGATAATGTCCTTATGGATTCTATCGAACCCTTCGATTTTTCAAAAATGAAGAGTTTTAACCCGGCTTTTCTTGCAGGCTTCTATACACAGAAGTGGGACGATGATTCTAAGACGAATGAGCCCAGGGCGAAGAACCGCGCCAAAGAATCCCTGGCAAATGCGGCCATGGCCAATGTGGGCAGTTTCGATGAAATGCACATTCAGCAGGAGAATTTTACATGGACGAACAATAAAGCGGAATATGCTATGCTTCCGCTCTGGATGATGTATACGGAATATAAGGGCAAGAATTACATTTTCGGCATGAACGGACAGACCGGAAAAATCATGGGCAAGATACCGAAGGATCCGATGAGGATTGCGGAAATAATCGGCGGCGTCCTTATAATTTCACAGATCATTATGATGATTATCCGTGTATTGGGGGTGATGTGAGATGAGGAAGAAAAGGAACTTCTTTTCATTTTTCATAGTCCCTGCGATTGTTCTCGGACTTACGGCGGGAACCTTGTCTGTTTATGGAGACGATCTGAGCCTGATTTCACAGGATGAAAGCTCGGGAAGCGCCGGAGCCATTCTTTATCAGGGACAGAGTGCAGATGCTTCTTCGGCGGAATCCGGAACGATAGAGGCTTCGGAAAGCGGTACTTATACGTCGAACAACGGTACTGTATTTTCCATGCCGTCAGTGTCGGATAATTCTGCAAGAGTCTACGATTATGCCGGACTTTTTTCAGATGAAGAAATTGAAAAGTTGACGGTCAAAATCGAAAAAGTAGAAAAAAGCAAGGATTGCGATATCGTCGTCCTAACATCTTCAGATGTTCCGGAGGATGCTTATGGCGGAACGGAAACTTCTGAAAAGTATGCGGAACAGTTCTATATTGATAATGGTTTTAAGAGCGATGGCATGATTTTTATTATTGATATGAACAACCGCGTGCTCTGGTCGGCAGGTACGGGAAAATATAAGACGCAGCACTTTATCGATTACAGTGAAACAATCTACAATGATGCCTTGTCTTATGCTTCGCAGAAGGATTATTACGGTGCGGCAGGGGCGTTCATCCATGATGCGGATAAATTCGAGAATGTCTTATACGCGCTGATCCCGACACCGGTTTCACTTGCCATAAGCGCGGTTCTTGTTACGATTGTTCTTTTGATTACGGTTCTTTCGCATTCCAAGAGCCAGCCTTCCGTTAAGAATGTCGCTGCGGTCAAGACGCTGAATTACAGGCAGGTACGGCATGACTCCACTTTCCTCGGGAAAAATGTTACGAGTCACAGAATTCCAAAGGATACCGGCGGAGGACGTTCCGGCGGCGGTGGCGGCGGCTTTTCCGGTGGCTTCAGCTCCGGCGGCGGTGGATTTTCCGGCAGCGGCGGCGGTTTTGCCGGCGGCGGCGGTCATTTTTAAGGATTTATTAGGCAGAGCCTAAGAGTTGATAAAAGCGTATCTTAATACGCATAAAGGAACAGAAAGGAGCACATCATGGGTCTTATCAAAGCAGCAATTGAAGCAGTCGGTGCAATCAGCGGAGGCTTAAGCACAACAGCCAACAGCATCTGGGTTGATTATTTCGAAAGCGGGGATATGTCGAACGGCGTTATCATGAAACGCGCCAACAAAATTGTAGGACCGAAATCACGCAACAAATCCGGCGACCAGAACATTATCACTTCCGGTTCAGGCATCGATGTACAGGAAAATCAGTGCATGATCCTCGTCGAAAATGGGGCAATCGTGGATTTCTGCGCCGAGCCTGGCCGTTATACGTTCGATGCATCACTTGCGCCTTCGCTGTTTTCCGGAAATAACAAAGGTCTGAAGGCTCTTGCGCAGACGCTCGGACAGCAGATTATGGCCGGAGGACAGAGGACGAATACCGAGCGCGTGTTCTATATCAACCTCGGTGAAATCCAGGGCTTCAAGTGGGGTTCCGGAAACATCGTCTTCGATCACTGGGAGACAGACATGAATACTGGGAAACCCTGCTGGCACATCGCTACAACGCTCCAGGGCAACGGAATGTATTCTATCCAGATTACGGATCCGGCGAAGTTTTTTGCTGTTCTCGGCGCTTCCAAGGCAGGTGCTGACGGAGACGGACTTGTTACAAAAGATGATATTGAGCCCCAGATTAAGACGGAAGCGATTGCAGCCATCCGTCAGGGAGTCGGCGGCTTGTCCAAGATGCATATTGCCTATACCGATATCGCATCAAATGAAGCCCAGCTGACTCAGGATGTGGATACAATCCTTGATCAGTCCTGGAACGCGGCCCGCGGAATCTCGATCTTCAAGATCGCCATCGGCATGATGGATGCGGACGATAAGAGCAAAACGCAGATTACAAAATACGAGGAAACAAGAGGGTATACGGATCCGTCTATGCTGGGAGCCTATATGGGCATGGGCCAGACGCAGGCTATGCAGGCTGCCGGCGCCAATGCCAATGGTGCGGTAAATGGTTTCGCCGGCATCGGAATGATGGGCGGTATGGGAAATATGGGTGCAAATGTTTCCGGACTTATGCAGCAGGGCGCAGCACAGCAGGCAGCAAGACAGCAGGCAGCGCAGCAGCAGGCTGCTCCCCAGGCAGCTTACCAGGCCGCCGGCGCAGCGCCGGCCGGAAGCTGGACATGTTCCTGCGGTGCGGTCAATACGGGAAAATTCTGCACAAACTGCGGGAAACCGAAGCCGGCCGGACAGGCTGCCTGCCCGAAGTGCGGTTATGCATTTCCCGATCCCTCCAACCCGCCGAAATTCTGTCCGAACTGCGGAAACCCAATCCAATAAGAAACATTTTAAGGGCGGTTTCGGGACAGGACGTCTTCTGGGAGGACCCGGTCCTCAGCTTTTTCACGGCGGGGATATGCCGGATACATAAAAATCCTCCAGGGAAGAGGCATGGATACTTGAATTGCCGCATGAATTGTACTAAAATAACTGCTGGCTGTATTTTTTTCAGCCGGCAGTTTTTTTTGACCATAACCGCTTTGGCTGCATACAGAATATGCAGGGACAGAGTTGTGGAAAGACGAATCGTAGGAGGGGCAGTACATGAAGGAAAGAATCAAGAGAAATGTTATCGTAGGCCAGTCTGGCGGCCCGACAGCAGCAATTAATTCTTCACTCGCCGGTGTTTACAGAACCGCAATCGACCGTGGATATAAGAAGGTCTATGGAATGCTTCACGGAGTGCAGGGACTGATGGAAGAACGCTATATTGATCTTTCACAGCATATTACCAATGGACTGGATGCCGAACTTCTCAAGAGAACGCCGGCGGCTTACCTTGGTTCCTGCCGTTATAAGCTGCCCGAGATTCACGAGGATCAGGCTCTGTATGAAAAGATTTTTAAAATCCTGGATGATCTTGAAATTGACTGCTTTATCTATATCGGCGGAAATGATTCCATGGATACGATAAAGAAACTTTCCGACTACGCCATCATAACAGGCTCGGATGTCCGTTTCGTCGGCTGCCCGAAGACAATCGACAACGATCTGGCCCTGACGGATCATACCCCCGGTTATGGTTCGGCAGCAAAATATATCGGAACTTCAGTCAAGGAGATCATTCGCGACGGTTTCAGCCTTGAGACAGAAAAGGGCATGATTACCGTGGTGGAAATCATGGGAAGAAATGCCGGATGGCTGACAGGAGCCTCAGCGCTCAGCAAAGGGGAAGACTGCACGGGTCCGGATGCTATTTATCTTCCGGAGCTTCCTTTCGATGTCGATAAATTCGTTGAGAAATGTGAAAACCTGCTGAAGGTTAAGTCTTCAGTCGTTATTACGGTTTCGGAAGGGATCCGCACGAAAGACGGCAAGTACGTCTGCGAAATGGGCGACAATACGAACTATGTGGATGCTTTCGGCCATAAACAGCTGACCGGCACGGCACGCTATCTTGCGGCACTTCTGGCTGCAAAGCTGGGCTGCAAGACGCGTTCAATTGAACTTTCTACCCTTCAAAGATCCGCGAGCCATTGTGCTTCCAGAGTGGATATCCTTGAAGCCTATGAGGTCGGAGGCGCTGCCATGAAGGCTGCGGACGAAGGCGATACCGGTAAGATGGTCGTGATCCAGCGGCTGTCGGATGATCCTTACCAGGCAGGGACCGAAGTCAAAGATGTTCATAAAATCGCAAATGATGAACGCCTCGTTCCGAGAGAATGGGTCAATAAGGAAGGTACTTATGTGACATCTGAATTTATTACCTATGTGCGTCCGCTGATCCAGGGCGATGTGGCTGCCATCATGGTTGACGGTATCCCGAGACACCTCTATAAACCCGGTTATCAGGATATGCTTTGATAAATTAAAAGATACACAAAGAAAAGACTCCTTTTTGCATAAATAAGGAGTCTTTTGTATCTTGAAAGTTGACTGAATTATGTTACAATTATCATATCTTGAAATTTAATACTCATAAACAATCAGGAGGAATTATTAATGGCAAAGTATGTTTACATGTTCAGTGAAGGAACTGCTGAGATGCGTAATCTTCTCGGCGGCAAGGGTGCGAACCTGGCGGAGATGACAAATCTCGGACTGCCGATTCCCAAGGGCTTTACGGTAACAACAGAAGCATGCACAAATTATTATGATACAGGAAAACAGATTTCTGATGAAATCAAAGAACAGATTTCCGCAGCGCTTTCAAAGCTCGAAGACCTTTGCGGAAAGAAATTCGGCGATCCGGTTGATCCGCTCCTCGTTTCTGTACGTTCCGGCGCAAGAGCTTCCATGCCGGGCATGATGGACACGATCCTGAACCTCGGACTTAACGATGTATCGGTCGAAAGCTTTGCAAAAAAGACCAATAATCCCCGCTTTGCCTA
Organism: Lachnospiraceae bacterium UBA1066; assembly: GCA_002316215.1. Classification (GTDB taxonomy): domain Bacteria; phylum Bacillota; class Clostridia; order Lachnospirales; family Lachnospiraceae; genus Chordicoccus. The sequence goes on from DCDB01000262.1 coordinate 22,350, forward strand.
TGATTCCTACAGAAGATTCATCCAGATGTTCTCGGATGTCGTCATGGAAATGTCCAAGACCTTCTTCGAGAATATCCTTACGGAAGAAAAAGAAGCCAAAGGCGTTAAATACGATTATGAACTGACGGCTGAAGATCTTAAAGAAGTCATCGGAAAATACAAGGCAATTTATAAAGAAAAAATGGGCCAGGATTTTCCGCAGGATCCGACGGTTCAGCTTATGGAAGCTATCAAAGCTGTTTTCCGTTCATGGGATAACCCGCGTGCCATTGTTTACCGCCGCATGAATGATATTCCGGGCGACTGGGGCACAGCAGTCAATGTACAGCAGATGGTATTCGGAAACATGGGCGAAACATCCGGCACAGGTGTTGCTTTCACACGTAACCCGGCTACAGGTGAAAACGGTATTTTCGGTGAATATCTGATCAATGCCCAGGGCGAAGACGTTGTTGCCGGTATCCGTACGCCGCAGCCAATCACGAAGCTTGCTCAGGATCTTCCGCAGTGCTACGATCAGTTTATGAAGATCGCTCATAAGCTCGAAGATCATTACCGCGATATGCAGGATATGGAATTCACGATTCAGGAAGGCCAGCTGTATTTCCTGCAGACACGTAACGGCAAGAGAACGGCGCAGGCTGCTTTAAGTATCGCCTGCGATCTTGTAGATGAAGGAAAGATTACGCCGGAAGAGGCTGTTCTTCGTATCGAAGCGAAATCCCTTGATCAGCTGCTTCATCCGACGTTTTCTGCAGAAGCGCTTAAAAACGGAAAGAAGATCGGATCCGCACTTCCGGCTTCTCCGGGCGCTGCAGCCGGCAAGGTTGTTTTCAATGCAGAAGATGCCAAGGCTGCCAAAGCTGCAGGCGATCGCTGCGTGCTTGTACGTCTGGAAACCTCTCCGGAAGATATCGAAGGCATGAGCGCTGCACAGGGCGTCCTTACAGTTCGCGGCGGTATGACAAGCCATGCAGCTGTTGTTGCCCGCGGCATGGGCACCTGCTGCGTTTCCGGATGCACGGAAATCAAGATCAATGAAGAAGAGAAATGGTTTGATCTCGGCGGAGAGCATATCAAAGAAGGAGATTACATTTCTCTTGACGGCTCTACAGGCAACATTTATCTTGGAGACCTTAAGACGGCACCGGCTAATATCGGCGGTGATTTTGCACGTATCATGAACTGGGCTGACCAGTTCCGCACGATGCAGGTCCGCACGAATGCCGATACGCCGCGTGATGCAGCTCAGGCAGTAAAACTCGGTGCACAGGGGATCGGTCTTTGCAGGACTGAGCATATGTTCTTTGAACCGGAAAGAATCCATCATATGAGAAAGATGATTCTTTCTGAAACTGTTGAAGCACGCGAAGCGGCTCTGAACGAACTCCTTCCGTATCAGAAGGGCGACTTTAAGGCTATGTACGAAGTGCTGGAAGGCAGACCAATGACCATCCGTCTGCTGGATCCGCCTCTTCATGAATTCCTTCCGAAAGAGGAAGAAGATATCGAAGCTCTTGCCAAGGATATGGGCGAGACCGTTGAGCAGGTTAAGGCTAAATGCGCAGAACTTCATGAGTTCAACCCGATGATGGGCCATCGCGGATGCCGTCTGGACGTTACGTTCCCGGAAATTGCAAGAATGCAGACACGCGCTATCATCGAAGCTGCTATCGAAGTCAACAACGAAAAGGGCTATCGTATTGTTCCTGAAATCATGGTTCCGCTTGTCGGCGAAAAGAAAGAGCTGAAGTTCGTCAAAGACATCATTGTCGAGACGGCGAATAAGGTTAAAGAAGAAAAAGGCGCTGATATCCGCTGGCATGTAGGGACAATGATTGAAATCCCGAGAGCAGCCCTTCTGGCAAATGAAATTGCCGAAGAAGCACACTTCTTCTCATTCGGCACGAACGATCTGACTCAGATGACATTCGGCTTCAGCCGTGATGATGCAGGTAAATTCCTGGATTCTTATTACAAGAATAAGATCTATGAATCCGATCCGTTCGCAAGGCTTGACCAGAACGGTGTCGGCAAGCTTGTCGGCATGGCTGTTAAACTCGGACGTTCCACAAAGCCGGCTCTTAAGCTTGGTATCTGCGGCGAACATGGCGGCGATCCGTCTACTATCGATTTCTGCCAGAGAGTCGGACTTAACTACGTTTCCTGCAGCCCGTTCCGTGTTCCGATCGCAAGACTTGCAGCAGCACAGGCAGCACTCAACAATAAGTAAAGTTTATCGTCTTTTGAAAGCGGGATGCCTGAGGGTATCCCGCTTTTTTATACGTCAGAATGCGAAAGGTTTCCGCCGCAGATATTTCAT
>DCDB01000244.1 GCA_002316215.1 Lachnospiraceae bacterium UBA1066
TGTCGATATTGTTTGGGATCCGTTTCTTTTTGAGAATAGCGCGATAACCTTCATGACCAACTTTGACCAAATCCTTCAGGATAAGCTCCATCTTCCTTTCATTCAGCAGTTTCTTGTTGTTATCTCCATCTTCTGTATACATCCTCCTCAATTCTGGCCCAGAGCTGAGAATATCTTCAGGTGAAAGCCAAGACCCTGTAGTCGTTTTAACTGTAAAAAAGAAGGAGCCCGCAGGGTTTCTTAAAGATTTCCCCCTCTGTTGCTTCCTTTTTGAAGAGAGCTTCCTCACAATCTTTACCGGATAATAATCTTGGAGCTCATCCAAGCCCTTTTTGTAACATTCCCTTAAGAAAGAGTAGACCCTATTCCCTTCCTGTTTATAGAATTCATTATATATCTCGTAGAGTTCCTTGAGCGTGATGAAATCTTTTGCCCCAATCTGCTCTCGAAGGTGAGACACCCAGAGGTTTCTCAAGCTCCAATCATACATGACGTTAACCGCAGCCTGCTCTCCTCTATCCCCTTGAAGGTCAAACAATTGGATACTAGGCAACCATTCTTCTCCCCGGAGATTACCCCATCGGTCGCAACGGCCGATTCTTTGCAGGGTGGACTCAGGGGAAATTATACTCTCGCTCAGGTTCTTAAACGAGATGTCCATAGCAGCCTGGATGATAGGGGCGGATACTACTGTTTCACCATTAGCAACACCTCTCCCCTGTTTGCCGAAGCGCTTGAGAATCGTATCAATGATGATCTTTCTGTCTTTGTCAGTATATGCGCTATGGGCGATATAGGTTCCCCCGCACCTGGTGAATACCCGCTGGGTATTCTTGATTGAGTTCATTATGGTGAGAGAGGCAGGGTTCAGACAACCGGGAAAACCGTCAATGAGACTGATTCGGTATACTTCTGAATGTGCCGCAGGATAATGAAAGCTTTCATCAGGAAGGATTAATGTCTTGTCATACTCATTACCGCCATCCCAGAGAGTGTGCATATTTGAAGGCGTTGCGCTTAACATCAGAGTCCGGGCTGTCGATGATAATCGGTTTCTAACCCTCATGAGTGTGATGAAGGCCGCGAACAAGGGGTGGTCTCCGATGAACTCATGGTATTCATCAAAAACAACCGCATTCCCCATCACGCTGAATAGCCTTTCAGAGACACGATTATTGACCATTGGGGAGAGGAGATTATCGATATTCGTTATAACAATATCTGCACCGAAATCAGGTATCATTTCACTAGAGTTATCAAAATTGCAGTCCTTACGTTCTCCAGTCAGATATAACTCAACCCGGCACTTGATCCCTAGGGCGCCCATCTCCCTGAGAACATTTCTATACACAGATTCCGCTACAGCGTTCCGTGGACAAACCCACAGTAGCTTACCCCCTCTTATGGACCCCCATATTAACCCAACAATTGTCTTGCCAAATCCGGCAGGAGCTTTCACCTGGACTACACGCGCATTGCGTTCCAACGCTTCCTTGGCGCATTTCTCCTGGAGATTGAACCTCTCCTGATCATACCCTTCAGGCATGGAGTATTCACCTAGTGACCCAGATATCATATCCTGGACTATACAGGCGCAATCGATCTCCCCTGATGCAATTCGATCCACCTCCTGCGAGGAGAGCTTCGAGATATATCTATCAGCCGTGATCAGACATCCGCGAACAACGAGCAACTCAGCGTTAAAGTTACGGTTCAGATTCCCATCGGGCTGAAAGAAATCCGGTGTTTTTATTGAAGTAAAAGAGCTTCCGAAAGAGAAGCCAACCTCCTTACATATTTTATTGAAGAGCCTTTGAACAGGCTTGATATCAACTCCTTCCAGGATTTCGTCATGATTTCCCCTTGACTCATAATTCTCATCGAGTGGTTTCGCGTGATGCCAATATATTGCTGATAGAACCCTCTCGTAATCATACCTATGCATTCTTTCAGCCAGGAATGCCCAAGATACTTCATGGTGAAGAGGAAAATCATGAACCTCCTCCTCATCATCGGGACAGCCTGTAAGATATTCCTGGATGGGATTTATAGTCTTTCCAATGTCGTGAAGAAGGCCTGCTATTTCTATATCCCTAATTATCGGTTTGGGCATACCAAGAGATTCGGCAATCGACTTGGCTAAATAGGATACAGCCTTGAGATGAGAGGTCAGATCTTGGCCCTTACTATTTGCGAACATTAGTTTCACCTCTGGTGGTGCATATCAAATATATTTTATTACACTCTCTGTTCAACAATCATTATAAGCAACGAATATTTCTCGCACTCGTGATATTAGGCACAAAATGCCATAATATTACATAAACCTAATATAGCTTATCACTCCGTTAAGCATATGATTCTATACTATATTTTTAATCACTTTGAAAGGAGTACTTTCTAAGGAGTATTTATGTGGTGTGTGCCTCAGACCTACTCATTCTATCAATATATCAATAAGCCCAATAAAGTCCTTGACTTTTTAAGCTAAATATGCTTATATTCTGAACATAACATATCCTTGGCTGATATTATCAGTCATTGAGCCGCCCCGAGCGGTAAAAGTAGTTCCTGATAAAGTAGTTTCCAGGGAATCTCTACAAATACTTGTGTAAACACATCATCGCCACAAGGTAATAATGTGCGGTATGTGCGACATCCCTTGGGCTCCTACCCAACAAGACCGTTTAAGACCATACCAATGTAAATCGAATATTCACTTAAAATGAATATCGTAGAAGAACCGTCTGTTTTATTTCTACCGGGTAATTATAAAAAAACAGACGGTTCTAACAAATTAAGCAACAGGCGTATAATACGATCGATTTAAAAACAAACTGGTAAAAGCCAACGTGCTCTCAATCCCCTTCTCAACAGCCTGTATGGGCTGACCAAATATAAGAGTGTGTATCCCCTGAACCCGCATGGGTCGTCGGCTTCAGCCGATGATGGGGCCACCCCAAATTGAACAAAAAAACCCTGGCGATCTCTCGCCACGCACTCACTGGATGAAAGGAGGGACCATGAAACTCAAGAGCAACGACCCTTTGTTGAGAGCTTCACACGAAGTAAGATTCGGCGGCGGCAGCACCAAGACCCGAGTGAACCACCTTCGCGAAGTCAAAAAGTTTGTGGAGGAACTACGCAAGCAGGGCTATGGTGTCAAGCATTGGAAAAACATCACAAACAAGCACGTTGGCGTAGTGGTGGACGCATGGAAAGACCGTGGTCTGGCTAATGCCACGATGAAGGAATATCTCTCCGGCGTTCGCGCTGTGGCGGAGAGATGGGGCAATGATCGCATCTCTCCCAAAAACTCGGATTTCGGCATCGGTAAACGTACACAGGTCACAAACAAGGATCTGTCCATGTCTCCGGAGAAGTATGAGTTTGCCGTATCCGACATGAAAAACGGCAATGATGAGCTTAATAGGATAGCCGCAGAGATGATGTTAATGCGTGAGCTTGGTCTGCGGCACGAAGAGTCCAGGAAGTTTAACCCCAACAGAGATGTGCTCTCAGATGAGAGAACGCACGTGGGGGTTGGCACCAAGGCCGGGCGTGAAAGGTGGCTCCAGCCTGATGCGATCACGGATAAAGGGCGTGAGGCAATCGAGTATGCCCGATCTGTGATAGGCGATGGAAGGGGCCTGATCAAACCGGGATTGACCGAGAATCAATGGAAGGACAAGACCTATCGCATTGTAAGAGAAAGGTATGGCATCTCCAAGAAAGAGAGTAACAACAGTTTCCACGGGTTGCGCCATGCTTTTGCGCATGAGCGATATGAGCGTTACACGGGTTTCGCTTGTCGGTGTCTCTTCGGGAGCCGTGAGAAATTCGTTGAGAACGCCCGTTCTGTAGCCGGCGACAACTGGGAAAGGCTGGACCATGACGCGAGAGAGCTACTGAAAAGCGAGATGGGTCATGGTCCCGACCGTAACGATGTTATCGAAAATTACTTGGGAAGCCGTACAAGCTAGGTTATAGATCGAAAGCCTCCTGGAATGACCAGGGGGCTTTTTTTTTGCCCATTCTCAATCACGTCTGTCTCAGTCAAAGGCTCCCTGCATGCCATCTTATGGGGGAAAAGATTTGATTCCATATGAGCTCGGCATAGAGTTTTCATCGTTAGGCTTTCTTGCCAACAGGTCTAAGGAAAGTTAAACGATATCTTTGATTAAAACCGCCTTCAATTTAACACCTTTTGGGCTCAAAATCAAATCCGTAAAGACAGCGTAAAACCCAGAACACAACCCCCCTCCGAATGTGCATAAACCCCCTTCCGGGAAGGGCTGTATGCACAAAAAGGAGGGTATTGCCCTTTTTTGAGGCCATTTTGGGGTAAAAATAGCCCGAAAAGCCAAAAGTGTGCATAAACCCCCTTCCGGGAAGGGTTGTATGCACATTCAGGGGGGTGTTGCACACTGCGAATTACACTCGAATATTACTTCAAAATTATCGCCGCTGGTAGGCTCATGAAATCGCCATTCGGGGAACTATCAAATCAAGGCACTTTTGACCCTGACAAATCCGAGTAAAACAGATCAAAATCTCGCCCCATGTCTAAATGAGTGGGATGGTTAAATGGGAGAGGGTTATTTTATCTTATAATACCTTATATGCTCTTGCCTTCCGGGGAGGGATGGTTATAACATTCGAAATCACCTTGTGGTTTGCCATGAGCGTCAGACCCCTTGGTTCTTAAACATGATCGCCAATCTAACCGTAGGGGATTACATGGCGGTTCCTACATATGCTCCTGATCAGATCGCCATGTATAATCCGACAGGAAACTCCCTCGATGATTACTGGATGATCACTCAACACCATCGGGGTAACATGGCGGCATCCTCAGAGTCACCCTGTGTACTCCTGATCAGATCGCCACAAGATCCGATGAAGGGCAATATGATAGTAACATCAGGCTCATCTTGGTGACCAATCATGTCCCGCCTGTATCATCAGACAAAATGAGATCCTGATTGATCATAGTCAATATCGCCACAAGCTCTCGATAGAGGTAACATGGCGGTTACGAAAATCATCCTAATCTCTCGACAATCTTTCCTACAGGATTTCTTTCCCAGAGGCTTACTGGTTGTGGAGGTATGATCTGCCTTTGATCCCTGATCGCTACTAAATGGTTACATAGAATAACCGCAAATCTTACCTATAATGGATTGCATGGCGCAGATGATCATCATAGTTTGCTTCGCCTGAACATCGGATAAATATTGCCCTGGTCATATCGTAATGTTTTTAAAATCGGAGAGGGTAGCCGGCGCAATGATCCTTGTTGATCATGGTCAAGATCGCCATGAGCTTCCCCATGGATGATATGGCACGATTACCCTGATCGCTCGTCGATTGATCACCTCTCCCAGCTCTGAGATGGCCGTCAGTAGCCCGGAGTGATCGAGGTGACTCTAGTCAATCTCTATTACTCCTAGAGAGTCCTGGGCTTCTCAAGAAATTCTCGACACAGCATGAACGATCTCTCAGCTCGTCGCGCTGACACGGAGAGCTACCACGCTCCCATCAACTTGATCAGGATGCCTGGAGCATCACTACGGACACTATGCCCCTGATACTCAGGAAATTCCCGAGAAAATATTTTTCGACATTTTTTCATAGATCTTTGATTTTGCAGACAGGATCGCCTGATATGACGTGACACTAGGCACTTACATTCCTGCTCTTGGCTCTGATTTATCCACCAGTTGCGTATGAATTCCAGAGCGATATGATTGTTCATTTCGTTTTTGGCAATGCGATCTTGAGTGATTTACAGCATCTTTTTGTCATTATCAATCCTTAGCTTGCCTCTTCATCGGCACTGGGAGCCGCTCTTGAGGTCGATCATTATGGCTATTGTTACCGTTCCGCATTTTACTCACATTTTCCGCAACCTATTGTTATCACTGTTCCGCAAAATACTCACCTTTTGATGGTTTTCATAACATATTGATTTCATTACTTCGCAATCTACTCACCGTTCGTATCAGATCACCATCAATCCCGAAGTTGCGGATACCATCGGAGATAGTTGCGAATGGTTGCGGATATTCCATGTCTTTCCCCGTTCAATCTTGGCTGAAACACGATAGATTAACCAATCAATATCTCAGGTTTTTTTAAGAATGTTGCTCCGCATTTTACTCACCTTTCAATGACACAGGGCCATATCATGACCAAAATTGGTTTCCGCAAAACACTCACCTTTCGGTGAATCCCATAACTGCCTAGAATCATTGCTCCGCAATTTACTCACTTTTCATAATGTCGTGACATTTTTCCTGGCCCTGGCTGGACAGCCGGCTCTCTTTGTTCCAATTTAACAGTGAAATAATTTTCTAGCGCCGTTTTTTTCAAAAAAATTTCACTCCGGTAGAATATAGCAGGTAGAGGAGAGATGATATGCGTCGCAAGATTGTCAACATCGAGAAATTGGTTGAGTTATTTGAGGATGCAGGCTGGACCAAGCCCAAGATCTACCACTGGACAAAACGCCCTGATAACCCCCTACCCCATCGGAAAAATGGCAAGTGCCTGGAGTTCGATCTGGATCGGGTATACGAGTGGTGGGACAGTCTCCCGTCCACTTATTTTGACTGCTCTTGATGCCCTTGCTATATAATGTTAAAAATTAATGGCTTGAATTATGTATTATACAGGAGAGCAAGATGGGATCTAGGGCGCGACAAAAAAGGAGCAATAGGTATCCTGGCGTTATAGTGATAGAAAATATCAGCGGCAAGAAAAGCTATTGTATTGACTATGTAACGCCTAACGGCCAACGAATCCGCAAGGTCATCAAAGGATGCAAGTCGGAGAAACAGGCTAGCCAGATCAGGGCCATCGAGATTGCAGCCGCTTCACAGGGCGAGTTGGAAAAAAAATACGGCCTGAAAAACAAAACCAAATCCATTCTATTCCATAAAGCGATTGATCTTTATGGCGAATGGGCAAAAAACAACAAAAAGTCTCATGATGTTGAAAAATACAAATACGGTGTAATCAAGCGCAGTCCCCTTTTCAAGGGCAAGTCCATCGCTGAGATCTCTGCCGTATTGGTAGACCAGTATAGGACCTCAAGACTCGAAGAAGCAAGCAAGAATACTGTAAATAAGGAAATCATGATCTGTCGCCAAGTGATTGATAAAATGATAGAGTGGAGCAAATACACCGGTAAAAATCCTTTTAGGGAAGTGAAGAATTATAAAATCCCTAAAGGAAAACGGCCTGGGAGCCTCAAGGCTCATGAGGTACAAGAGATTATCGATCAGATCAAACATCCGGTCAAACGCGATATGGTGGCCTTTGCCTTTTATACCGGGTGGAGAATCGGTTCCATCAGGAAGCTCATAAAAGATGATTACAACAAGGAGAATCAGTCAATATGGCAAGTGGATCCAAAGAATGGTCAGACCGTAGAGCTTCCTCTTTCGGATTCTGCCGCTGAGATTGTGGAACGAAACATAAAAAAAAGTAAGAGCGAATTCATTTTCTGTAAAATTAATGGCAAACCATTTTTGACGACGATGAATGATATTATCAAGAATGCCGCAAAGCGTGCAAACGTGACCTTGCCTACTGGCAAGAAATGGCATGCATTCCGGCGAACGTGGACCACACATATGTTTATCAGCGGAGCTGACATCGGCAGTGTACGAGATCTCGGTAACTGGAGTGATGATACTATGCCGTTGTGGTACAATGACGGTATGCGATTTGAGGAACAGCGGGAATTACTTAATAAATTACCTTCGTTAGACCCTCTAAAAAATCGCTGAATGTCAAAACGATGTCAAATTGATCCTCCAGCGAAACCAATACTTATCTCTTGCCATTCCTGATCAATAAGTTTATTTTGAATATCAATTAGTTAAAGCAAACCAGACGACAATTAAATTTGTCATTATTTTGCCTTACACCCCGCTAAAACTGGTCAAAATGGGGCATTAACGGTTATTTCGGCAATCATCGAAGGTCCCATCGCTTGGAATTAATATCTTTCAACCATGCTTTTTTGTTGTTGTTTTTATTGGTGCGAGAGAAGGGAC
>DCDB01000163.1 GCA_002316215.1 Lachnospiraceae bacterium UBA1066
TCCGGCAGCACGTAATTCTGGAGGCGCCGCGATGCACCCCCTGAACAGTAACATCATACGCGTCAAAAGCCGTCGTCAAAAAGCTGGGATCTTTCCTGCTTGCAGGAAAAGAAGAAGCAGGTTATGATGGAAAAAGGATGAAAAAGATCGGAACGGCGGATGCCGGTAAGGAGAGAATATGGCCTGGTACGCAGCCTACGGGGAAATCCAGAAACAACTGACGGGATATTATAAACGGACCGGAAACAGGATGCAGTTTCCGGAAATTATTGATTATATGTATAATAAGGGTCTCCTTCTTGAAGAGCGCCCTAATACAAGAAGGGAGCTTTCCCTGTTCGGGGACATGTCCGATGAAGAATTCGACAATCGCCTCGACCGGGTTCTCATTGAAGTGACCCCCAGAATGGCTGTCAATAAAGAAGTCCTGGAGGATGAAATCATTCCCCTGCGGCGGGATGTCTTCGTCATCCGCCACCCCCGCGATACGCGGCCTTACGAACATGCACACAATTATGTGGAAATGAACTTCATCGTCCGGGGAGAAGCGGAATTTTTCTTTAACGGAGAATCCCGTACGATGACGGAAGGTGAATTCTGCATCATCGCCCCCGGCAGCCGGCATGACCTTTTAATCAGCGGAACCTCTCTGGGATTCTGCATCATGATCCGCAAAAGCACCTTTGATACCACCTTTTTTTCACTGCTCACCGGTGCGAATCTCCTGTCTGACTTCTTCCGGCAGATCATCCAAAACGGAGGCGGTGACAATTTTCTTTTATTTCATCTTAAAAATCCCGACTGGGCAAAAACAGCCGTACGCTGCGCTCTTGCGGAATGTTATGCAAAAGACGACTACAGCAATGCCTGCACCATCAGCTGGATTAACCTGCTTTTTGCAGAGCTTCTCCGGAACTACAGCAATACCGTCACCTTTTATGATTATACGATGGGATCGGATTTTGCCCTGGTACTTCAGTATATCCAGCACAACTACAAGACTATTACTCTTTCTTCTCTTGCGGATTTCTTCCACTACTCGGAGCCGCATCTGTGTACCCTGATCCGTCAGAAGACCGGACAGAATTTTACGGATCTGATAAAAAAAATCCGCCTTCAGAAGGCGGTGGAGTATCTGGCCGGAACCAATATGAAGATTGCGGAAATAGCGGATCTGGTAGGCTATAACTCAGCGGACCATTTTTCGCGGATCTTCCGCAGCGAATATCATGTTTCTCCGGCGGCCTATCGGAAGACCGCCGGAAAAGCAGAAGAATCATTTATTCCTTTCCAGATGGAAGAGGGTTCGGAACAGAAGTAATATAAAAGCGCTGGCTTCAAAAGGTACTTTGGACATCCGCAGTATAGCCTTTATTCTTCGCCATTTCCCATCTTGGCTTTCATAGCTTCAATTTCGCCGTAATACCTGGAAACAGGATTGAACTTGCAGCAGAGGATCAGGATGATGCCTGTGATGCACGGGAATCCGAATTTCAGGAAATTCAGCATGAACATCGTAGCGCCGTTCTGCTGTCCGACAGCATTCGGGATGTAGCCGACGATTCCCAGCATGAAGAGGATACCGGAAGCAACAACTGTATTGCCGCACTTCTGGGCAAAACCTTTAACGGAGGAAATGACACCGTTTGCGGAAACACCGTCTTTAAGCTGCATGAAATCGATAAAGTCATTCACCAGAACATTGACCAGGGCGTTCTGCATGCAGGAAGTGCAGGAAGCAATAAATGTCAGGACGCAAAGCAGGACAAAGTTGGTGCTTCCAAGGAAAAACGCTGCGACATAGAAAACCATGCTGATAACCTGGGAAACAATAATCGCTTTCTGCCCGGTCTTGAAGAATTTCAGGAAAATCGGCATAAAGACGACCATCGAAAGAAGCGCGGCAACTGAGATAACGCCCATGTAGATGGTAATAAGATCCGGACGCGCCAGATAGTACATGCAATAGTAAACCGAAGTCGAGAAGTTCATTCCATATCCCATAGACGCCATGATCCAGGCGATAATATTCGGCCAGATTTCCTTATGTCTGAAAGCAAGAACCAGATTCTTCTTCGCCTCGCCTTTTTTAACCGGCTCAAGATATCTTTCTTTTGATGTCGCGAACAGTCCCCAGAAGGATACGCAGGCGAAGACGCCGCAGATAAGCATAAGCGGGATATAGCCGTTCGAAAAACCGATGCTGTTGAAAAATGAAGTAATGTTCGTCGTAAAGGTCGATCCGATTGTAAATGCGAAAGCGCAGACGCCGGCACCCATTGTAATAATAGTATTACGGATGGTATTATCTTTAACACAGGCCGGCAGAACAGCCATCTGAGGCATGGTATACATTGTGACCGTCATGCCGTATCCGATGTACATGGCCAGAACCCAGATGAACTTGCCTGTGCTTCCGAAATTCGGGATAACCCAGATCATGCAGGCAAAGAAGGTCAGAAGAAGCGGCGCCGGAATGAAATACGGACGATAGCGTCCCCACTTTGATTTGGTTCCGTCCGCAATGACGCCCATCATCGGGTCATTGATGGCATCCCAGAGGGAGGCGATCAGCATGACAAGAGACGCCGTTCCGGCAGCCAGGCCGATTTTATCCGTCATATAGAGACTGAAGTAGGAGGAAATAACGGCTGCCATAAGCATCGCCCCTCCGTTGACGCTGGTTGCATGAAACCATTTGAATGCGGTACTTACCTGTTCTTTTCCTGTTGATTTTCCGACTGCGGGTGTTTCTGTCATTTTTCCTACTGCTGCTGTGTCTGCCATTTGTTGGCCCCTTTCTTCTTAAATATGCCTGATTAATTTTCTGCCGGTACTCCCGGCTGCCGTCCGGCGTGAAATTCCGTTTCCTCTTCCAGCCGGCGTCCTGCCTTAAGTTGCTTTTCTTTTCTTTCAGCCGATGCCTTGCCTTAAGCTGCCGTTCTTTTCTTTCAGCCGATGCCTTGCCTTAAGCTGCCGTTCTTTTCTTTCAGCCGATGCCTTGCTTCAAGCTGTCGTTCTTTGTTCCCGGTAATGTCCTGTGCTGTCCTTTGATAGTTCCATCTTACCTGCAAATCTCCCGGAAGACCATGTCATTACTTTCGATAAAACCGACGTTTTTTAACCAGGCAAATTCGTTTCCTGAATTATCTTATGATGTAAACGTCTATCTTCAAAAAAGTTCCCTGCTTACAGAATATCCTTTTTGACAAAAGATGCGCAAAAACATTCAAAATCCGCAAATTCATACTGAGAATTAACGGATTCTGAATGTTTTGAAGATTCTGGAGATCACCAGGCGACGAAGCAGCCCGAGGCATCATTATTTTTCATAAAGGCTTATGGCACATATGTCTTCTTAAATAATCAGCAGTTTCGTCGTTCTGCCCTCATCGTCACAGACAGTAACCGATGTTTCTTTATCTTCTTTTCTTATGACGGCTATAGCTCTGCCGTTCCAGGTGAAGCAGGAACCCGAGGGATAGAGATCTTCCGTCTTAGGATCTGCGGAGCCCATGCCCATAAGGCGCCCGCCTTCTACTTTAATCGTCAGCTTTTTCCGCAGGCTGGTCACCGTCCTGCCTGCCGCATCGGCAAGATTAAGCTCCAGATAAATAAGGCCGTCTTCCCGCGCCGTATCTTCCCGGACGATATTGATTCTTTCGTAAGCGCCGGCAGTTTCCAGACTGTAACGGCCGATTTCTTTTCCGTCCTTATAATTGACGGAAAGCAGCGTCCCCGGCTCATAAACCGTTTCGAAAATGGTACGGAATCCGGCATCTTTGCCGGCAGTTTTCTTTCCCAGAGATCTTCCGTTCAGGAAGAGTTCTGTCTCGTCTCCGTCCGCATATACTTCAACGACGGCCTTTTTTCCTTCCGCTCCCGGATAGCTCCAGGAAGAAACAGCGTCGCTCATGACCCATGGCGTTACAAACAGAGGCTCCCCGTAGCGGAAAGGGTTCTGAACGGCAATGTACGGAATATTGGTCCGTCCGAAAACCGCTTCGCGGAAATAAGAGGCCGGTCTCCTGAAACCCGTAAGATCAAAATCACCTGCATAAGCCAGTTTGCAGGGATATCCGGCACCGAATCCGCCTTCACCGAAGCGATAAGCCGGAATACCGATACCCGCTTCTCCGATATAATCCCATCCGGTCCAGGTAAAATCGCCGATTACCGTTGACAGGGCAGTTACCTTTTCCCAATTTTCCGCGATTTTAGGCGGATAAGTTTCGCTGCCTACGATCAGGCGGTCCGGATACTGCCCGTGATCTTTTTCATAACGGGCTGTCATATAATTGTAACCGACTATATCAAGGGAAGCAGCCGCCATCGCAATCCTGTCTGAAACAGCCTTATGATTAACGATATCATCCATGCGCTGATCCATCATGCTCATGAAGTCATTGACATTCCCTGAAGCATCTCCGCCCGCCTTAAGATCCTGCATAATTTCACCGATTTTATCTCCGGCAGCAAAAACACCGTTAATGGCTGCCAGGCTGTAGCGGGTTGCATCCAGTTCTTTAAGCCGTCCCGACATCTTTCTTAAGAAATTGCTTCCCTGCACGGTCCCGATTTCAGGGATTTCATTTCCGAGAGAATAAAGGATCACGGAAGGATGGTTGTAATCTTTTACGACTGCCGCGGTCAGATCTTTTTCCCACCACTCTTCAAAGTCAAGGGCATGGTCAAAAGAAGACTTCGGACGGTTCCACATATCGGATAATTCGTCCATGACATACATGCCTGTTTCGTCTGCCGCGCGGAGAAGGACGTCCGCCGCCGGATGATGGCTCATCCGGACCGCATTAAAACCGGCTTCCTTCAAAAACTTCATTCTCCGATATTCCGCATCATAATAGCATGCCGCTCCAAGGACGCCTTCGTCATGATGGATGCAGGCCCCGCGGAGCTTGACCGTCCGGCCGTTCACCCTGAGGCCGCGGACGGCATCCAGTGCCAGCGTACGGATACCGGTAACGGCAGAATCCGCATCCAGGCATTCCTTCTGCCCATTAAAGAGCTTTAAGGACACCCCGTAAAGCGCCGGAGAAGCATCCGACCAGAGCATCGGCTGCCTCAGAGTGATTCTCTGGACGCAGTGAACGGTTTCGCCGGCAGGAACGACCAGCTGTGAATCACATTCGTGCGCAGGAAGGACATTCCTGCAGACGTTTTCTTTATTGTTTTCATTTTCACAGCCTTCAAGGCTGCTGCCTTTATTTTCCGGCTTCCCGGACAGGCTGCTTCTTACGGTAAGACTGACCGGCCGGTTGGTATGGTTCGTGACGTCCGCCTCAATCCTAAGGACGGCGAGCGCCTCATCCGCATCTTCTGTCGTAACCTTAAGGCTCCCGGGCTCCAGATAAACCGGCCCGGAGGTCAGAAGAAAAACGTCACGGTAAATGCCGCTCCCCGGATACCAGCGGGAGTTTCTGTCCGTATTGCGGACAAGAACCCGGACACTGTTATTCCCGGCATGAATATAATTTTTGAGATCGCAGATAAATGTCCGGTAGCCGCCCGCATCCTTACCGACCAGCTGCTCGTTCAGATAAACCATTGCTTTCTGGTATACCCCGTCGAAGCGAAGACGGATTTCCCGGTCCGCGTCTTCCTCAATATAAAGATTTTTTTCATAAATGTAGCAGCCGCCGTCACGGAATCCGGTTGCCGTCCCGCCTCTGCTTTCCGGATTAAATCCGTTTGCCATCATGGCATCATGCGGCAGGTCAACTTTGGTGACATCTTCCGGAATGTCCCACACTAGCGCAAAAGCGTTTTTCTCTTCCCAGAAATTCCAGTTTCCGTTCCATTTTTTCTCAAACATTTTCGTCTCTCCATCGTTCTTTATCGTTCTTTTATATTATTTTCTATGCAGCTTTTATCACCGCTTTATCTCTGCTCTGTCACTGCTTTATCTCTGCTCTATCGCGGCTTTATAGCTGCTCTGTCGCGGCTTCGTCTCGTTTTATCATTGCTTTATTACTGCTTTATTGCTGCTTCATCGCAGCTTTATTGCTGCTTCATCGCAGTTCTATCACTGCTTTTATTGTTGTCTTATCACCGCTCCGCCGCTGTTTTATCCTTCTTACATTTTATGTTAATGTTCTGCTGCAGGCAGCTAAAGTACAAAATTTCTTCTTTTCAATCGGGATCCGTATAAGTATAAGTCCCTGCGCTGATAAAGAACGGCTCTCTCCCCGGGAGCTTTACTTCGGCCCGGATTTCTCCGTCCACACGGATATGGTACGTTACATTTTCATCCGCTGTTTTCCAGGATGACTCCACGCGGCCCGAAGCAGTATTAAAAACAGCTTCCAAAGATCCGAGACGTCTGTCCGGGTGCGGCTCAATCACGATACTTTTAAATCCGGGTTCCGTTTCACGAACCCCTGAAAGATAAGCATATACCCAGTGAAGGACGCTGCCCATCGTATAATGGTTCAGGCTGTTCATCCCCTCCGGATTCATGCTGCCGTCCGGCAGTACGGAATTCCAGCGTTCCCAGATGGTTGTGGCTCCGAGATTCACACTGTAAAGCCATCCCGGATAGTCTTCTTTCAGGAAAAGCCCGACGGCAGTATCGTGATGGCCGGTCACAGTCAGCGCGGGCAGGAGCAGCGGCGTTCCGACAAAGCCGGTATCCAGATGACCCCTCTTTTCCTTAACAAGCCGGTTCAGGGCATTCCCTTCTTCTTTCGGGTCTTCCGTCAGTCCGAAGCAGATGGCCAGGGCATGCGCGGTCTGCGTTTCAATGGTGCAGATACCGTTTTGAAAATATTTTTCACGGAGTGCAGTCAAAATCTCCCTGGCGAGTTTCTTCATTTCCCCGGCTTCCGGATAACCCAGCGTCTCTGCCGCCATGGCGGTTACCGAAACGCATTTATAGTAATAAGCGCTTGCGATATAAAGGGGATCTGTCGCTCCGAAAGGCGCCGGGTCATCACGGTCAAGTGCCAGCCAGTCTGCAAAATGAAAACCGCTTTTTATAAGATGCGGACCTCCTTCAGCTTCCTCTTTCTTTTTTTCAAAGTCAACCCAGGCCTTCATGCCGGGATAGGTTTCGCGCAGCAGCTCCCTGTCCCCGTATTTCCTGTAAAGGTTCCACGGAATAATGCACCCGGCGTCCGCCCACGGGGAAGATCCGGCTTCTCCGATCATTGGCTTTTTAATCCTGGGAACGACATTCGGTACAGCTCCTCCGAGAATACTCTGCTCGGCTCTCATATCCCACAGGTACTTACGGTAAAAGGCCTTCATATAAAAGGTTTCCATCGCCGTCTCTGAAATCGCCTGGGCGTCTCCCGTCCATCCGAGCCTCTCGTCCCTCTGCGGGCAGTCCGTCGGTATATCCAGAAAATTATCCGACATTCCGTAAACGGCATTTTTTATCAGTCGGTTAACCCCGGGATTCCCTGTGGTTACGTCTGCATTTTTCGTAAAATTACTGCGGATATGCCATGCAGTGATATTCCGGATCCAGGACTCATCTTCGATCTCAAGAAGCATATACCGGAAACCGTAAAACGTAAAATGCGGCCGCACCATGCGCACCCGTCCGTCGCTGATATACCGGTATTCCGATTTTGCCGTCCGGTAATTATCATGGTAAAACTCTCCATTCTGAAGAATCTCCCCGGCTGTCAGGGTCACGCAGGCGCCTTTCGGCAAATGGCTTTCAAAAACCGCAAATCCTGTCAGGTTCTGCCCGAAATCGAGAACCACGGATCCCTTCTTTGTATGAAGGATCTCCCTGACCGGAAACTTTTCAATGACGGCAACCGGCAGATTCAGACGGTCTTCAAGAGGCCCGCAGCCTTCCGGCAATCCGGCCATAACCTCACCGACCGCCTCCGGGCGGATTCCCGCGTCATAAACCTCCCCGTCGTAAATATTTGAAAATGTAACCGGTGAAGTGTATTCCGTAAATCCGCGATCCGATTTTACCAGAAGCTCCCCGTCCCCCCAAAGTTCAAGCTTCGTCCACAGCCGGCTGCCGTAGAGATTTGTGTAACCGCCTTCAAAACCAAGCCTTCCTTTAAACCAGCCTTCGCCGAGCATGACTTCGAGCTCATTTACGCCCTCATGCAGGAGCTCTGAAGGGACCCGGAAAGTATCCGCCATAATATGGAAATCATAAGAATGATAGCCCGGCGTCAGATATTCTTCGTCGATTTTCGTTCCGTTAATCCGGCACTCGTAAAGGCCCAGGCCGGTAATATAAAGCCTTGTCTTCGCGGGAACCTCCTTAAGATGAAAAGTTTTCCGCACAAGCGCACTGCTTCGGTTATTCTTCGGGGAAATCCATTCCCCCTCCCAGTTTTCCTCCCTTTTTCCGGTCTCAAAAAAGGTTTCGGCCGTAACTGTTCCGGTTTCATCTTCCGCCGTAATTTTTACCCTGTAGCAGGTTCGCGGGGAGAGCTGCATGGGAATCAAGGTTCCCAGAGGATCTGCATTTTCCGATACCGATACTGTTGATCCGTTTTCCGCCGTAACCGTGATGCCTGTCCCCGGATTCCCGGAAATCTTCCCGCTGATATTCCATGAAATAACCGGCTGCTGCATCTGAAACCCTATAGGTTCATTTACGCCGTTTACCCTGATATTTTCGATTTTCATTTTTCCTCCGGCCGATGCTGCCCTTCTGTTCCTATTCTGATGCATATCTGATACTCTTCTTCTATCCTTCTGATGTCATTCTGCCGTAATTTACGATAAATAAACACCTCTTTTTTTAATAAAAATCCGACCTCTCCTTTGCACCTTTTAACTGCTCCGCCTGCTAAAAAAACACAGATACATAATTATTCACGTTTTCTCTTAATTGCCCAACTGCCCGGGACTATAAGCGGCAGAAGTTTTGCCGGAAAAACAATCAAAAAAATTGCCGTGCAGATCGTCTGATCCGCACGGCTGAAAAAAACAAAACAATGTTCATTTTTTTCGGTTCTCACGTATTTTCATAATGAGAACGGCATTGCGCTATTAGAATCCGACCTTCCGATATTTTATAGATCAGTCTGTTTGCCTCATCAATCCGTCTGCTCCAATAACCCTGAAATTCATATTTCAGAGGCTCCGGCTTTCCAATACCCTGATTTCCGTTACGTTCAATATCTTTAATAAGGGCATTAATTCTTCTGAGTGTCTTTTTGTCCTGTGACTGCCAAAAGAGATAATCGTCCCACGCTTCGTCGTCCCAGACCTTATTCATGCATTATCCTCTATAATCGAATGTATTTTTCCCTTACCGGACTCGAGATTGTCGATGCTCTTTTGAAGATGACGCATATTTGTTTCGGAAAAAAAAGGATCCGCTGTGATCTCAAATGGAATTCGTCTCTCTCTGGTGACTTTTTTTGCAAATATAATAAATGCTGTAGTCATATTCATCCCAAGATCTGAGCATGTTTCTTCCATCTGCTTTTTTAATTTATCATCCATTCTGATACTTACCGTCGACTGTGCCATATCATTCACCGCCTTTCAAAATAATAGTATCCCATTTTGAATACATTGTCAATACGGTGTATGCGTGTTAAGAGGCTTGTTCGAACTGGCTGTTGTAGAGAGAAGCGTAGAAGCCATTCTTCTTCAGAAGTTCTTCATGGTTTCCGCTCTCGATAATATCGCCGTCTTTCATTACCAGGATAAGATCCGCATTTTTGATCGTAGACAGACGGTGCGCAATAACGAAGCTCGTGCGCCCCTGCATCAGGCCGTCCGCTGCCTTCTGCACCTTCTGCTCTGTCCGGGTATCCACCGAACTGGTTGCCTCGTCCAGAATAAGGAGCGGTGCATCTTTAAGCATGGCCCTGGCAATCGTAATCAGCTGTTTCTGCCCGGCGGACAGACTGGTCTGATCGGAAATTACCGTATCATATCCTTTCGGGAGCTTGCGGATAAAGTCCGTCAGGCCGGTCGCTTCACAGACCTCATCGAGTCTTCGATCCGTCACATCCTTCTTATTGTAAACCAGATTTTCACGGATCGTCCCCTCAAAAATCCAGGTATCCTGAAGTACCATGGCGAACTGATCCCGCAGATTCTCCTTTTTTATTTCTTTCGTCACGTTTCCGTCGATCCGTATTTCGCCTCCGTTTATCTCGTAGAAGCGCATGAGGAGGTTCACCATCGTGGTTTTCCCTGCGCCGGTCGGCCCGACAATTGCGATTTTCTGTCCCGCCTTCGCCCTGGCCGAAAAATCACGGATAATGATTTTCTCAGGAGTATACCCGAACTTCACATCCTTAAATTCAATATTTCCTGAGACATCCGCAATCTTTTTCGTCTTTCCGCTCTCGTCTTCCATCTCTTTTTCATCCAAAAATTCAAAAACGCGCTCGCATGCAGCCGCCATGCTCTGAATGCTCGTTGCCGCCTGCGAAAGATTCTGCAGGGGCTGCGTAAAAAGCCGTATATAGAGCATAAAGGCCACGATCGTTCCGAAGGTAATGCTCCCGCGGACCGCAAGCACCGCTCCCGTGATGCAGACCACGACATAGGCGAGATTTCCGATAAAAATCATGAGAGGCATCATGATACCGGACATAAACTGGCTTTTCCAGGCGCATTCGTAAAGACTGTCGTTCATTTTATGGAAGTCACGCTTTGCCGCCTTTTCGCCGTTGTAAACCTTCACGACATTGTGCCCGCTGTAGATTTCCTCAATCTGGCCGTCGATCTTTCCGAGCTCCGTCTGCTGCGAAGAAAAATAGCCCTGCGACCTTGAAATAATGACTGTCATCAGAACCATTCCGACAGCTGCAGCCGCCATCCCGAGAAGCGCCATGAGCCAGTTTGTAAGAAGCATCATAAGAACGGATCCGAGAAGAAGCGAAATTGACGATACGAAGGTCGAAAAGCTCTGGTTCATGGACTGACTGAAGGTATCCACGTCATTGGACACACGGCTCAGCGTATCCCCGACGGCATGCGAATCAAAATAGCTGAGCGGGATCCGGTTGATTTTTTTCGAAATATCGCTTCTCATATTCCTTGCGATTCTCTGCGTTACTGTCGCCATGATAAATCCCTGACAGTAATTGAGGATAAAGCCTGCTGTATAGAAAATGCAGAGCATGAGGGCGATCTTTCCGATGGCGGTGAGGTCGATGGACGTCTTCATGCCGTCCGTGATCAGGTTCGTGACCTCGCTTAACCTGGACGGACCGATCAGGTTCAATACAGCTCCGGCTATGGAAAGAACGGCCGCCGCAAATATGATCCA
>DCDB01000016.1 GCA_002316215.1 Lachnospiraceae bacterium UBA1066
CCGGACCTGTCATAGAAGCTCTTCATAAAGGCGTGGACGAAATGGGCGATGCGGCCGGCTTTCACGGCTATGCGCCGGATCTGGGCTATGCTTTTTTAAGGGAAGCGATAGCAAAAAGTGATTATGGGGACCGGGGGTGCCGTATCGCACCGGATGAGATCTTCATTTCCGACGGAGCAAAATGCGATTCCGGAAACATCCAGGAGCTTTTTGATACAGATAATATAATTGCTGTCTGCGATCCTGTGTATCCGGTTTATGTGGATTCGAATGTTATGGCGGGCAGGACAGGCACTTATGATGCGGAAACAGGCACCTGGAGCGATGTCATCTATATGCCATGCACAAAAGAGAATGGTTTTGCGGCGGATCTGCCGAAGGAACGGCCGGATCTTATATACCTCTGTTTTCCGAATAATCCGACAGGCTCTTCCATTTCGAAGGATCGTCTGCAAAAATGGGTTGATTATGCTAATGAGAACGGCTGTGTCATCATTTACGATGCGGCTTATGAAGCTTACATATCGACGGAAGGCGTGCCGCATTCCATTTATGAATGCAGCGGGGCCAGAACCTGCGCCGTTGAAATCCGCAGCTTTTCTAAAAATGCCGGATTTACGGGGCTTAGGCTTGGCTTTACGGTTATTCCCAGGGATCTTGTCTGCGGAGGGGCTTCGCTTCATGATATGTGGGCGAGACGTCACGGGACAAAATACAACGGAGCGCCGTATATCGTCCAGAGGGCCGGCGAAGCCTGCTACAGCAGGGAAGGAAAAGCAGCCATTAAACAGCAGGTGGCTTATTATATGGAAAACGCAAGGTCTATTACAGAAGGCCTGAAGCAGATGGGCTACAGTGTTTCGGGAGGTGTCGATGCACCGTATATCTGGATGGAAACACCGGAGCATATGAGTTCCTGGGAGTTCTTTGATTTTCTTCTTAAAAATGCAAATGTTGTGGGAACTCCGGGTTCGGGCTTCGGACCCCACGGAGAAGGGTATTTCCGTCTGACGGCTTTCGGCACGCATGAAAATACACTGGCAGCACTGGAAAGAATCCGAAAGATGTGAACTAAAAGGGAAATAAGAATGAATGTGAAAAAAACGGTTCTTATCGTTGAAGATGAGGAAGTCAATCGCCTTCTGCTGGAAAAAATCCTGGGCAGCCAGTATTCTACAATTGAGGCGGTCGACGGAATTGACGGCCTGAATAAGCTTGAGGAGAATGCCGGTAAAATCGACATCGTGCTCCTCGACCTTGTGATGCCTCGTATGGGCGGTTATGAGTTTTTGGAAAAGAAGGCGCATATTTCCAAAATCGCTTCGGTTCCTGTTATTGTCGTGACACAGAGCGACCGCGAGGAGGATGAAGTGGAAGCCCTGCGGAACGGCGCCGTTGAATTCCTGATAAAGCCTTACCGCCCGGAAATCATCCGTTTCCGTATAGAAGCCATCCTGAATATGGTGGAAACGGCAGCTCTCATCAACGTTATGGAACGTGATTCACTGACAGGGCAGTATAATAAAGAAGCTTTTTATCGTTTTTCGGAAGATACTATAAGGGAAAATCCGAATATCTCCTTTGATATTTTCTGCCTGGATATTGTCGGTTTTAAACTGATCAACGACATGTTCGGGCCGGAAGAAGGAGACAAGGTATTGAAATATGTTGCGGGAATCCTGCAGGCCATGTGTCCGGAAAAGAACGCCCTGGTCTGCCGCAGCAGCGGCGATGTGTTTTATTTGCTTGCGCCGCATTCGGAAGGCTATCTGGAAAGACTTGACGAAGAACTTGTTCAACAGCTTTCTGTTTATCCGCTGGGCTACAATGTTACGATAAAATTAGGCGTTTATCCGATTACGGACAGAACCATGTCGTCATCGGCTATGTGTGACCGTGCCCGTATGACTGTTGACCGGATTAAAGGAGACGTCCGTCAGCACTTTGCTTATTATGACGCCGAGCAGCATGCGGCTTACCTCGAGGAAATGCAGCTGATCAGTGAATCCCAGGGAGCCGTCGAGCGCGGTGAGTTCGTGGTTTATTATCAGCCTAAATATGATCTGGAGACAGAAGAGCTTTCGGGAGCGGAAGCCCTTGTCCGCTGGCAGCATCCGACGAGGGGATTTCTTCCGCCTTCTAAATTTATTCCGCTTTTTGAGAAAAACGGATTTATTACGATACTGGATGTTTTTGTCTGGCAGGAGGTATGCAGGACAATCCGAAAATGGATGGACAAGGGCAACCGGTCTTTTCCTGTCTCTGTCAATGTGTCCCGCGTCGATATTTATAATCCGCATCTTAAAGATATCATTCTCGGGCTTTTGAGAAAATATTCACTTAAGCCTTCGATGCTGCACCTTGAGATAACGGAGTCGACCTATACGGAAAACAGCGTACAGCTGATAAAAGTCATCAACAGCCTGAAGGAAGCCGGTTTCTACATTGAAATGGATGATTTCGGTTCCGGGTATTCTTCCCTGAATATGCTGAATGAGGTTCCCGTTGACTGCCTGAAGCTGGATATTGCTTTTCTTCAGAACAACAAACCGGGGATGCACGGAGGCAGTATCCTGAATTTTGTCATCAATCTTGCAAAATGGATGGGTCTTTCCGTTATTGCCGAGGGAATTGAGACAAAGGAACAGGTACTGTTTCTCCGCAGTATCAGCTGCACCTCAGGACAGGGATACTTTTTTTCCCGCCCCCTTCCCCAGCGGGACTTCGAGGATCTTATGATCCATTCTTCTGTTGCAGAGGAAAAGATGGCGAAACTGCCTTCTAAACCAATGATTGACCTCAATGACATGTGGAGTCCGGGGTCGAGATTTAACCAGCTTTTTAATGATTTTGTCGGGGCTCTTATCATTGTAGAATTAGAGGAACGGCATCTGCACCTTGTCCGTGCAAATGAGGAATTTTACCTCCTGCTCGATACGGCCAGAAAGAAGGTGGATCTTGTTTCAGATAACATTATGGAGGCTGTATATCCGGAGGATCGTGTCCGGCTTCTTGACAGTCTGAAAGAAGCTTCGCAGACAGGTAGAAGCATAGAGTGCAGAGTCCGGCGCCAGGACTTAAAGTGCGGGAAAATTCTCCGGGATTTCAGGGTAAAAGTCAAGAGAATCAACAATATGGCCGGGATGTGTTATTATTTTGCCTCTATTGATGAAAATGTGCCTGACAGCGCCCTGACCCGAAAGAAGAAAGAGGATATCGTTTCGGGGAAGGGAAGAAGCGCTGCAGAGCAGCCGGAAAATGACGCGAAGACCAATCTTCTTACCAGAAATTCTTTTAAGAAAAAAGCGGAAGATATCCTGCAGAGGCCGTATTCCGAAAATGTTGTCAATGCTTTCATTATTGCGGATATTGACGGACTTAGCGGGATTAATGAGCTTTACGGACGCGCTACAGGAGATGCGGCCATTGCTTTTATGGGATCGGTTATCAGGGAGAACCTCCGTGCGGGAGATGCAGCCGGCTGTATTGACAGAAATGATTTTGCTTTCCTGCTTACGGATGTGCATAGTGAAGCGGTTGCTGTCGCAAGAAGTACGGCAATCAGCCGGATTTTTTCCGCCAGAGGCACGGAAAAATTTCAATTTCCGATTTCCTGCTCTATGGGTATTGCCATGTTCCCGGTACACGGAAGGAACTATAATACTCTCGTCATGAGGGCGGAGCAGGCAATGTATGCAGCCAAGAATTCCGGAAAAAATATGTGCCTTGTTTATGAACCGGATCCGCTCTGGGATTCTAAGGAATAGAGACTATATCGGATCCTTTTCATTGGGAAAAAGATCCGGTATGCCTTCTGTAATGCCTGTCCGGCGTGTCCGATCAAGACCGCCGGCCATATTTTTTGTCGGGCCGGTCAGAAAACAGGCCCGGAAAATACTGTCTTCGCCCATCCGGCTGCGGATGGCGTCAACGGCACGGTCCGCACACATCAGGCGGTCGTGTCTCTCACGGTCAAAAAGATTAAATTGATAAGCTTCTTCGTGTGTCAGACGGGAGGTATGCACACCCAGCTGACGGATTGGCGTACCGTCCCACATTTCACTGAAGACGCGTACGGCAGAGCGGTAGAGTTCAATCGTGACATCTGTCGGAGAAGGAAGCATCTTCTGGTGGGAAAAATGAAAAAACTCATAATCCGTTATGGAAACGGCCAGACAGCATGCCTTCATTCTGTCGGCACGAAGACGCGTGCCTACTGTTTCACAGAGGGACAGGAGGACATGGCGGGCCGTATCCATATCCGTCAGGTCGGAGGCGACGGTCGTCGAATTTCCGCAGCCCTTATTTTCGGGAGGTTCGGAAACAAGCTCTGAGACATCCGTGCCGTTTGCAAAACTCCAGATCACCATGCCCTGGGACTTCAGATGGGCTTTCAGAATATCCGGATCTGTTTTGGCAAGTTCTCCGATGGTATGTATTCCCAGGAGCTGCATCTTATGTTTCGTCGCATGCCCGACAAAGAAGAGCTCTTCGACGGGGAGCGGCCAGAGCTTCTGCGGAATTTCCTGCGGAAACAGAGAGTGTGTAAGATTGGGTTTCTTCAGTTCACCGGCCATTTTGGCTAAAAGCTTATTTGAAGAAACACCGATGTTTACTGTGAAGCCGAATTTCTGGTTTATTTCCTCCCTCAGTTCATTTGCAAAGACGACGGGGGTACCATACCGTCCCTCTGTACCGGTCATGTCGCAGAAGGCTTCATCAATGGAATACTGCTCCACACAGGGGGAATATTTCCTTAAAAGGCGCATCAGGCGGCGCGAGCATTCGACATAAAGCGGATAGTTCGGCGGAACGACAATAAGACCCGGACATTTTTTTCGGGCATCCGTCAGGGGCTCGCCTGTTTTTATTCCATATGCTTTGGCCGGGACGGATTTTGTCAGCACGATACCGTGCCGGTCTTTTTCATTTCCGCCGATGACGGCCGGAATGGTGCGGAGATCGACCGGATCCAGGCATTCGTTTATGCGATAGGCAGCTTCCCAGCTGAGAAAGGCTGAGTTGACGTCTACATGAAAAATTACCATCTGTGCTCCTGTGCCTCAGCTCAGAGTCCTGAGAAAAATCCAGGTGTGGGAGAGGACGTTGTATTTGAGAATAAAAATATGTTCACGGCCGCTGATTTCGGCACTGCATGTGTACTGCAGACAGTTGACGCCGGCATAAATCGTAGCTTTTGATGCGAGGACTTTTTTTACGGTGACGGATTCTATCTGATGCGCTTCGTTTTCATAACGGAAGCGGAGAGGCGTAAAGTCCCCAAGAGTACTGCAGACGGTGATGGCCTGAATGGGAACGTTCCAGGATGTTTTTGCTGTATCCGGAGCAGTCGGATTTGTCATGGCGGTAACCTCCTCTTGAAATCGAACATAAGTTCTATATAATGAAGTATAGCAGAACATACATTCGATGTAAAGCAAGAGATGCAATTTAGTATGATTTTTCGTTCTTTTGTGGTAAAATGAGAAACCAATAAATGGAAACGTATTCAGATGGTCCATTCAGGCGTTTTTATTTACAGGAAGGTATTGTAAGATACAGAAGAGTTTCAAAAGATACGAAAGAGCTTCAAAAGATACAGAAGAGCTTCAAAAGATACGAAAGAGTTT
>DCDB01000161.1 GCA_002316215.1 Lachnospiraceae bacterium UBA1066
TGCGCGCAGCGCTGAAGAAAATATGCCATGAAATACCTGCGGCGGAAAGTTTCGTTTTGACTCACAGCTTACAATAATATGTAGTCGTAACTATGGACGGTAGATTTTCACATCGAAGGAAGCATGCACTGCTTCCCGCGCCTCCTCTTTCGTTGAAAATTCTCCGGTAGCAAGCATTTGCGCCAGGATATTGCCGATGGCTGTGGCTTCGCCCGGCCCTGCATGGACTTCTTTTCCGGTCGCTTTTGCCGTCAGTTCATTGAGATAAACGGCATTTGAGCCGCCGCCGACCACGTGGATCCGGCTGTAGGTTCTTCCTGTCGCATCTTCGATTCCCCGGATGGTCTGGGCATAGCATTCCGCAAGGGAAGAATAAACGACAGCGGCTGTCTCGCCGAGAGTCTCCGGTACCTTCTGCCCTGTCCGCCTGCAATAATCCTTTATGGCTTCTGTCATATTGTCAGGAGCCATAAAGCATCCGTCATTTACATCCACCCTTGACGGAAAATCTTTTACTGCCTCAGCCATCTCACAGATTTCTGCAAAACTGAAACGGTCTTCAAAGTTATGCCGCACGGATTGTATCATCCAAAGACCCATGATATTGCGCAGATAAGTAATCCTGCCGCCGTATCCGCCTTCATTTGTAAAATTATGCTGCCTGCCGGAAGCGCTGCAGTCCGGCGCGGTACGTTCAATGCCGAGCAGCGACCAGGTGCCTGAACTGATATAGACGAAATCGCTGTCATTCGCCGGCACTGCAAGAACGGCTGAGCCGGTGTCATGGGTGCAGGGTACAATCAGGCTGCAGTTAAAACCGACTTCTTTCCGGACCTCTTCTTTTAAGTTTCCGAGCTTTGTTCCAGGCATCACAATTTCACCGAAAATCTTTCGGGGCAAACCGAGCATCGTTATCAGTTCATCATCCCACTTGCGCATTTCCGGATTCAGCAGCTGACTGGTAGATGCCTCGGAATATTCGTTGGCCTTCCGGCCGGTCAGAAGAAAGTTAAAATAATCCGGAACAAACAAAAGGCTTTCTGCCTTCTTCAGATCTTCCGGCTGCTGTTCTTTCACGGCCATCAGCTGATAGATTGTATTAAACATCTCTTTCTGGATACCGGTGCGGGCGTAAAGACTGTCTTCCGGAACCGTCTGAAAAACCTTTTCATCCATCCCGTCCGTCCTGCTGTCACGGTAGCCGTACATTTCACCGATCACCTGATTCTCCTTATCCAGCAGCACGTAATCCACGCCCCAGGTATCGATGCCCATGGACTCAGGGATTTTGCCGAGTTCAGCGCACTTTTTCATTCCTGCTTTAATATTTGAAAACAGTTTCTCCCGATCCCATACAAGGTGCCCGTTCTCTTTCTTCATGCCGTTTTCAAAACGGTAAATTTCCTCCAGCTGTATCCTGCCGTTCTTTACAGAGCCGAGGATGTGCCGTCCGCTCGAAGCGCCGATATCAATCGCCAGATAATATCCGCCCATTTTTTCTCCTCTTTCATATACTTTTCAGCTTCTCTTCAAATACTTTAGTGAAAATGAGGCCATCCCGGATTGCGGAACGGCCTCGTGTTCTCATTTTCAGTAAAATTAATCCTCTGTTACTACGCCCTTCTGCAGCATGATATTCGCATAGAGCGCTTTTTCACCGGTCGCGACGACGCAATAGCATTTTTTCGCTTCTTCGTAAAATGCAAACCGCTCAATATGGCCGATGGCCTTTTCACCGCGTTTGTCATGTTTTGCCACGATTTTCCCGTACTCGTCCCAGATCGGCGTCTCAACCGGATCGCCCGGCATAACCTCCATCAAAGATACCGGATGCTCAACGTACGGATCCAGCGGGAAAACCGTCAGAATGGCGTCCAGAAGCTCAGGCACGCCGTGTCCGTCGCAGCGGATGACAATGGCGTCCTTGCCCATGGTCTCTGCCGGGAAGTTCCCGTCGCCTAAAACAATGCGGTCGCTGTGTCCCATTTCACAGAGGACTTTTAAAAGCTCGGGTGATAAAATCTTAGGTACTCCGTTCAGCATAGCTGATTCTCCTTTTTTGCCGTTATATGATGCACAATATTATGATGTGGGTGTCAAAAATACCTTTTGACGCCTGCGATGCTTCGGATCGCTCCATCGCTTCGCGATTCCCCGGATCTTATAATTATTTATACATCGGTCCGAAGTTCTTGCAGGCTGCGAAATCAGCGGCTTCTTTATTCATGCCGAAAGCATTCCATGCTGCCGGACGATAAATGTCGTCTTCCGGAACATTGTGCATGCAGACCGGAATGCGAAGCATAGAGGCAAGAGTGATAACATCCGCGCCGATATGTCCATAGCTGATTGCTCCGTGGTTAGCGCCCCAGTTGTTCATGACGGTGTAAGCATCCTTAAAGGCTCCTTCGCCTGTGACACGCGGCGCAAACCATGTGCACGGCCATGTGTAGTCCGTTCTCTTCCAAAGCTTATCCGTCACATCGTCCGGAAGCTTTACAGACCAGCCTTCAACAATCTGAAGAACCGGGCCAAGGCCCTGGACTCTGTTCAGGCGGATCATCGTCATCGGCATCTCATAATTGGTCAGGAATCTCGAAGAGAATCCGCCGCCTCTGAAATATCCGTTGTCCGCTGCGCACCATTCCGTTGCTTTCAGGATAGCTTCCTGATCTTTTTCCGTCATTTCATACCACGGTTTGATAACGGCATTGCCGTCCTCATCCCTGGCTTCGCCTGAAGCATCGAGGCAGCAGGCTCCGGAATTAATCAGATGAATAAAACCGTCCGCTTCCTTGGCTTTTCCTTCAATCTCATAGCCTGTCACGCGTTTAACCGCAGCACCGCTCCAATAAGTACGGACATCGGCGAACATCTGTGCACGGTTCGTCAGCAGTTTCATGAAAAGCATGCCGAGACCGTTCAGGGTATCATTTTCCGTTGCAAGGACGTACGGCTCACGTGCGCCGTTCCAGTCAAAAGAAGAATTCAAAAGAGCTTCTGAGAAGTCGCCGTTCGGATAGAAATCCGTCCACTGTCTCTGACCCTGGAAGCCTGTGCAGATTGCATTATGGCCGACCATTTCCTCGACGCCGTTTTCCGGAAGATTCGGGTTGCCGTTCATAAGGTCTTTGATAATGACCATCATCTTAACGACGAACTCCCAGTCCTTCTCCTTCTGTTCCGGGGTCTTCTTGATGAAATCAGGATTCTTGTCGAGGCCTTCCGGACAGTTCTCCTTTGTCCAGGCAAGTGCCTTCCCGAATTCCTTTTCGTCATAAATGCCTTCGGACATGCGGCGGATGATTTCGACTTCATCAACAGATTCCACTCTCATGCCGAGATACTTCTCGATAAATTCCGGAGAAATCATGGATCCGCCGATACCCATCGTAACAGAGCCGATCTGCAGATAAGATTTTCCTCTCATAGTTGCCACCGCAACAGCTGCGCGGCCGAAGCGGAGCATCTTTTCCTGTACGTCGTCCGGGATTCTGGAGTCATCCGCTTCCTGGACGTCGCGGCCGTAAATGCCGAATGCCGGCAGGCCCTTCTGTGCATGTGTCGCAAGGACGGAAGCCAGATAAACCGCGCCCGGACGCTCCGTTGCATTTAAGCCCCACACCGCCTTGATTGTATTCGGATCCATATCCATTGTCTCAGAACCGTAGCACCAGCAAGGTGTAACAGTCAGCGTAACGGCAACGCCATTTTTACGGAATTTTTCTTCGCAGGCAGCTGCTTCGCCGACACGGCCGATCGTCGTATCCGCAATAATTACCTTAACCGGTTCCCCATTTGTATATTTCAGGTTATCCGTGAAAAGCTTTGCAGCCGATTTTGCCATACCCATCGTCTGGTCTTCGAGAGACTCACGAACCTTCAGCGGTCCTCTGCGTCCGTCAATAACCGGGCGGATACCGATCACAGGATAATCGCCTACATATCTGTTCTTTGCTTCTGACATGTTTCATACCTCCGTTTTTTATTTGATTTATTGTTCCTTCGCCTGCAGATGCTGAACATTTCTACCGGCATCCGCACTTTTTCATGCAGCTCATCGCTGTAGCTTTAGTTGAATTATAATTCTTTTATTTTCTAAATACTTGTGTTATACTGGCAGAAAGTAGTACAAAATTCACTTTTTGTCTAAATGCCGTATTTATCATCCATGCAGCCGGAAGCAAGCTGTTGAAACGTTTGGAGCAATCCGTGACATCATAGGTGACAAAAGGTACTTTTGGCACCTGCATCATGTAAATCGTCTGCGCAAACCTGTGACAGTTTTATGTTCCCGGAACGGAGGTTCCGTATAGTATGCAATTTCTGGGTTATAATGAAAACAAGCAGCGCGGCACCTACGATTTCCCTTTTGAATTTTATCATGTCAATCAGAATCATCCCCAGTACATCATGTCTTACCACTGGCATGTCGAGTATGAAATACTGCGCGTAGTCTCCGGCGAGCTCCGCGTCACCATGGATGAAAAAACGATCGAAGCCAAAAGCGGCGACGTTATTTTCATCAACAGCGGCGTCCTGCACAGTGCGATGCCGGCAGCCTGCGTCTACGAATGCATTGTCTTCGATCTCGATACATTTCTTCAGATCAGTTCCGTCTGCAAAAAGAAAATTGAAAGCATCCGCGACCATTCCGTCCTTGTGTACGATTTTTTCAGGCCCGAAAAAAAAGATGTCCACAGTGCAGTCTGGGACATCTTCAACGCGATGAAAGAGTGCCGTCCGGGATACGAACTGTCCGTTTACGGACTGTTCTACCGCTTTTTCGGCCTCATTTACGAAAACCATTACTATCTGGAAAATGAACAGAAGACGCGCCGCGATTACAAGCGTCTCACGCAGATGCGGAGCGTCCTCAATTTGATAGAATCACAGTACGACCAGCCTCTCACGCTTTCTATGATGGCCGCAGCCGCCGGCATGTCTTCAAAATATTTCTGCCGTTTTTTTGCTGTCATGACGCACCGGAAGCCAATGGATTACCTGAACCACTACCGGATTGAACGGGCCTGCTACGAGCTCTCCAGCTCGGACGCCACCGTCACCGACGTCGCCTACAGCTGCGGCTTCAACGACCTCTCCTATTTCATCAAAACCTTCAAAAAATACAAGGGAATGACGCCCGGGAGCTACGTCCGAAGGGCATCCTGACTACTGTTCTTCCGACAGCCACTTGTCCAGGGCGCCGCTGTCCGGGAATACGATACTATAGCCTTCGCTCACCGCGCGCGACCAGAGCAGGCACTCCTTTTCAAGTCCCAGCTTCTTCGGGACATAGAAACCGACCTCGTACGCTTCGGCTGCCGCTTTCGAAGCCAGCGATTCATCCCCCATCGTTCCGATTCCGAGGATAATATTGCCGTACTGTTTATCCTCTCTGCAGAGATAAAAGTACAGGGTCGTCATATGACGGAGCTCAAGATACAGAAAATCTTTTCCCTTTTTTCCGTACTCCTCCATCGCTGCAAAGCCCATCTTCTCAAGTTCGGACTGCACCTCTTTAATATTTTTTTTCTTAAAGGAAAAGAAGCCGTTCAGACTGTTTCCGATGGAACGGAAAACCATCCAGGAGGCCAGATAAGCATCCTTCGTATAAGATCCCTGATTTTTTTCGTATTCCGGATATCGGAAATGAAAGAGCTCTTTCCGGATTTTATCTTCTTCCGGCGAAAGTCCTTTCTCCAAAGCAAGATCCAGCATTTCTCTGCGCTTTTTTGCCTCGCGCTCATTATAATACGAATCCGGCCAGGCCAGCAGCCTTTCCTCCGCAGAAGCGCTGCTCGTCATCTGTGTCGGTTTTCTTTCATTTCCAAACAAAGACATATAGAGTTCTCCTCTTTTTGTTCTATGATACCGCTTCGTTCTATCATACTGCTTTGTTCTATTATGCCGTTTGTTCTATTATATTTCTTTTCACCCTTTTTGTACATAAGTGACAGGTCCAAATCCTGTGCGCTCAAATCATTTTTTTTAATTTGCTTTTGTTCATTTCTTTGGCCTGCGCCTGATGATTTTTTGATGCCCGAATACTATGGCCGGATTGAAAATCACAAATCATTTTTCACTCGGAAATTTTTTATAAAACGACCGGAGCTACATATAAACGGCCGATTTTTCGCGTCCGATGAAAAATAGAACTTTCAAAAAATATTTATTTTACACACGGAGATTATTGAAAGATGAGAGCAAGCAGCCCGCTTCACGGTATATTAAAAAAATGATCAAACTCTATTCAGCTTTTAGATCGATCCCGAAGCTTGCGCAGACATATAACAAAAACTATAACAAATGATAAAGAAAGCATTATGAGCATTTCACTGATCGGCTGCAAATCGCCGGTCTTTACCGGTGTTGCATAAAAATCTTTTTTTTCTTGATTGCGCTCGGTATCTTCCCTTTGGATATCGGAAGAAGGTGTCTCTGTCGAATAAACATTTGTAAAAGATGCTGAATTCATCTTCCCTGTATCATTGTTTCTGCACATACAGATACTCGATGTAAGGACACCGGAATTGTTTGAAAAAACACTTACCTCAATGTGGTAAATGGAAGGATCCAGGCTGCAACCGGAAATGGCATCATCTAATTGCCTTATCTGATAATAATAGTTCCCAGGCGCTGAAAAATTAATCGGTCCAAAACATGCTGTGCCGGATTCAGTAAATTTCAATTCAGCATCGTCCGGCATAGGATTTCCTCCCCGGTCGGTGATTAACTGAAGTGTATAGACAGCAATGGAACCTGCCGGCGGATTTCCGGAAATTTTTATTTCTGCCGGTATATTTACGTTTACGATAGTATTTTCCGATGCCTCAACTTTCAAAGGAGCTCCGAACCATCCCTTAAACTGTAATCCGGACAGCATTATTAAACCTGTTATAAGGAAACAGGAAAATAGAAAATTAACATATTTTTTTAAAATCACTTTCCGGCTTTGTTTCTGCATGTCATTTTCAATTCTCCGTTTTGTCTTTAGTCTGATTCTTTTCGCTTAAACTATCTGAAATTTCTCTATCAGTGCATATTTCATTCCGGTATTTTTTTTGCATCTGCTCGATTATCTGAAGTTTTTCATCCAGCAAAGCCTGCTGCTTTGCTTTTTCAATGTCGAGTACATGCTGATATTCTCTCTGTAACAAACCAATTTTTTCCCAAACGTCATCCTCATCGACACCGCCGATAAATCTGCGACGAAATTTCAGCTTCTTTAAAAATTCTGCAAGATCCTCCATTGTCTGCGATGCCATATCAGTCTTCCTTTCCATTGAGGTAAGTCCTCATTGCAGCAGCAAGAAACGTGATAAATAATATGATTGCTATGATCAGCATCCTGACAAAAGGTTCACACTCTGATTTAACGCCTGTTGGAATATTGATGATTTTTTCATTTGTAAAAACCACCTGTTTTCCGCCATAAGTAACTCCATAGGTACTGGAATAGGCAAGGGAACCAGAGGTTTCATTACTGTTCCGGACCGTAACAGGATCAGCGGTATTGATGGAAGTTCCTTGTTTATTTATATTCAATGTCGTATAACGTATTGCATAGTCTGCCGCATAATTCACTTCTGTTATCTGATAGCCTGCATTTGGCGGAAGTTTGGATAGAACAAAGCGGTCACCGGATTGCAGCTTTATTGCTGTTGCATCATTCCCATCCACCTGAGAGATCGTGCCATTTGTAAATAAAATATTCTTTTTTTCACCGCCATTAATCGTATACGTAAACGCACCGGAGATTCCAGTGTTTCCGGTATTTCCCATTGTCAGGGCAATTGAAAATTCCCATTCACGTGCCCGGTCTCCCATGTTGCCGGTCACTTCTTTTTGAATCGCAAGCTTACGCATGCTTCCCCATACCACCGCATTATTTCCTGCTGCCTCAAAGGTTCCGAAAAGATCATCGTCTTCCGAACCTGTGTTATTGTCATTAAAAAAGTTTATAAGGCCCTCTACTGTAGATGCATCTGAATCACTTGTGACTGCGAATTGATTCCTTTCCTGCATATTCGTTCCGGCCGGAGCGGAAGTATTGGTAATTGACGAAATGCCTACTTTCCCGGTCAGTCCGC
Organism: Lachnospiraceae bacterium UBA1066; assembly: GCA_002316215.1. Classification (GTDB taxonomy): domain Bacteria; phylum Bacillota; class Clostridia; order Lachnospirales; family Lachnospiraceae; genus Chordicoccus. The sequence goes on from DCDB01000161.1 coordinate 8,094, forward strand.
CGTCTGCAATGAAAGTATACCCTCCTGCTAAATACAAATTGGATGTACGTCCCTTATTGCTGACGGTATAAGACGTATAGGTACATCCTGAATTATTATTCTCTATATCGATGCTCCCGGATACTTTCAGAGTCCCACTCATCCGGTAGAAACCGCCGCCCGTTCCATGGCCGGTATTATTCGTAATTGTTCCTCCCGTCAATATACATGTTCCGCTTTCTTGTACGATTGCGCCACCGCCTGCTCCGGATGCGCTCAGGGAAGCATTATCCGTGATGATACCGCCATTCATTGTAAACGTACCATTGCTCCAGCTATCAATCGCGCTTCCGCTGTCTCCGCTCTGTCTGTATGAATAGCAGTGATCGATGCTGCCGCCGTTCATTGTGAATACGCCGCCGTTGTTTGCGACTCCGCCTCCGTACTGGGCTTCGCAATTCGTTATCCCGGAGCCTTCATTCATATTAAGAGTTCCTGTATTAAATATGGCACCGGCTGTATTTGCAGTTGCAGAGCTGTAGTTATTCTGAAGAACTGCGTTATTATTTAGATTAAGCGTACCGGAATTACCGATGAGATATGACGCTGCCATAGTGCCGGCATGATTGCTGCCCCACGCACCATCCACAGTGATTGTACCGAGATTCAATGTCGTACCTGATGGAACACTGAAGAGTGTCCCTGAGTATTGCGCATTGCGGACAAGCATCGCTTGTGTTCCTTCCGCCCCTCTGTAAGAATAGCCATCCGCTGCATGAATGTCTGCTGTGGTTATCGTAATATTTTTTCCCTGCGGGACGGTGTGATTATATGATAGCTTATAGGATGAGACCAGCATTTCTATACGATAGCTGCCAGTGCTTCCATCGGTCGTCGCTGTTCCGCTGCTAATAGCATCAAAGGCCTGCTGCAAAGAATAATACGGTGTTGACCCTATCTTGCATACTGCATCTCCCTTCCAGATTACTTTGTTGTCGCCTGCTGTACTTGAAGTTCCGTGCAGATCCGTTTCCGTTCCATCATTGATATCCGAAAAAAAGTTTCCGAGACCGTTTATGGCAGAAGCATTCGCAGCTTCTGTAGTTGCAAATGATACCCCCGCTGCCATCGCCGATACGGGCGATATATACATTCCAATCGTTCCCGTCAGATTACGAGTGACAATAATATTTGCACTTGCTCCGGAAGCAGTATAAAGATCCCTTTTTTGTGTGCCGGGCGTTACGTTATGATTAGTATCAAAGATCGAACCTCCAAGATTTCCATTTATCGTAATTCCGCCGCTTAAATAAACAGTTCCGCCATTTCTATAAAAGCCCGCGCCATTTGTTCCGTTTGAATAATTTCCCGTAATGGAACCGCCGCTCAGGTATGCTTTGTCACTGTTTGATTCCAACACGATGGCAGCGCCTTGTCCTTCACATTTATTTCCTGTAATGCTCCCGCCTGTCATGGTAAAGACGGAACCACTCCATATCTCAATCGCGCTGCCTGAATCATAAAAACTCTTTGTTCCAATGCAGTTCTCAATACTGCCGCCGGATAAATCCATTTTCCCGTTATATAAAGTAATTCCACCACCGTATCGGGCTTTGCAGTTTTTTATACATGCGCCATCCTGCATATAGACATGTCCTGCACTCTTAACCATAATTGCACCGGCTGTCGAATTTCCGCTTTCACTTATACAATTGTTATTCCGAAGCACTGCCCCTGTATCCAGATATATCTTTCCCCCCGAGCAAATAATCAGCGGAGAATCTGAATTAATACCGCTGCTCCA
>DCDB01000160.1 GCA_002316215.1 Lachnospiraceae bacterium UBA1066
GCAGATAGTCGTACATATTGCCGTTACCATCCGGATTTGTAACGTCAAGAGAAAGGGTGTCCCCTGCTGCATGGTATTCGCAACCGATGCAGTCACCATCGCATTTCCATGCATAGCGGTATGGACACAGGCACCTGCCGTGATCTTGTTCCTTGTGACGGATGCGGTCGGCTTCCTTATAGAAAGCGTCGTGCTGTTCTTTTGAGATGGGAACCTTTTCGCCGGTGCTACGGATGAAGATGAAATACTGTTTTTCTTCTTTTGACATAAATTTTTCCTCCTGTGATTTGCTGTTTGTGAGCAATCGCAGGGGAAAAATTCATAGCTCGTTCATCGTTTGTCCGTATTTGCAGATTGATTTTTACAGACTATTTCGATATAATGGGAATTAGTATGAAGCACTTGGAATTAACACGAACCACGGAACCCATATATCGAGCCGATGCTAGAAGACACTTAGCCCCTGTGATTACTTCACAAGAGCTATCCAATCGTTCGGTAGGTCGGCTGCTATGGTTCCTAAGGTTACTAAGGTTCAACTTGAAAATTTGGAGAGAAAAACAGTGACAACAGATGAAAAACCACGGCTTTGTGGTGGCACCTTCTTTGTTCTGGTTCTTCAGGCACTGAAGCAGCGTGTCAAATCGAGGCAGCACTATAAGGGCGAGAGAGATGGTCTCTCAGATCCGGAAGTTTTGATAGGGCTGATCAAAGTAATCAATCCTGAGTATCAGGAGCCAAGAGAAGGAGCCCTTAAGGGAAAAACAAACGACTTCAAATCCTGTAAGACCTCAACTGGTCAGTATCTGCCGTTTGGCGAGACGCCGGAGGTTGAGACTTTTGATTTGCGGGTCAAGAATGAATATCAGGACGCGCTGGGAGCGATGGCGAGGTTTGCTGCTCTTTTCCTTGAGACCGGTACGAAAGTTCAGAAGGACGTACGCCTCGTGAAAGCGCTGATTGATCTGATCCAGCAGGATGACAGCATCCAGCCGGATGATGAGTTCTATATCGATGAAAATGGTGGGAAAATAAAAAAGACCGCGCTTGGCGGTCTTCAAAAGATATGCCTTCCAGCATTCCTACTGGGGGTTTGGCACTATGTGGTTATAAATAGAAAGGATAATAGCGTAGGACGTGACACCTACGATGAATGGTGTCCTGAAAAAGGTAGAGCTGCAAGAACATACTCAGGTGGTATGGGTAAAAATATCGCTACTAAAATTGATGTATATATGCCACAAAATATGAATTCGAGAAAAAAACCTACAAGTGATGAAGAAGAGGATCAGGTGTTTGACTTCGGAGATGAAGATAAGGAAGAAAATCAAACTTATGATTTCGGTGATAAAGATGAGGGGAAAACACCACCTCCGACAACACAGAATATTTTTAATCCATTGATTATTCAGCAGTCTGGAGCAAACAGTACCGTCATTCCAAATTACGGGACGATCAATCTTGACCTTAGCAAGAAAGGCGACGGTGATAATGAGTGACGAAATTAAAGTGATTTCTGCATCGCTGTCTCCTTCTACCGGTCAGCCGCAATACACTCAGAGCGGCAAAGATGCTGTGATGATACCGAATTACGGCACCATAAACATGCAGGTCACGCAGCAGACAGTTTCAATGCCATATTTTGGAGGAAATATTTATGTTCCTCCGAGAGTGGATCGCGAATACTACAATATTTTTGTCCTGGCTGGAGAAGAGTTTGACAGGCCATATGTCAAGGTTCCTCGTGATCGTTCTTTGAATGAATGTATGACGGAGGAGACGATGGTAAAATTCTCATCACTGACAGAAGAAAATCGTACACAGATAAAGACCATGCCGTCACTCTTTATGGCCGAGAATAATAAATATGGAAAAGCGGATGCAAGTCAAAATGTGATTTACGGGTTCATACCCGATATCAAGGTATACGACAATTATGTGAAAGCTTATTTTTGTGGCTATAGACTTGATGTTCCGCAGTGGAGGCTTAACGAATTGCTGGATGAACTTCAGCTCGTAGGAGACAACAGATTTAATGAAATGAACAGGACTCACTGGTCGATAAAACGCTGCGATTTAATACAGGAACTTCTCGAAGCAGGAGTTCAGATACCGGTATTTACTATTGGAGATTCACACTGAAGTGATGGAGGAAATCATGAGTAACGAATTAGAAAGCACTGCAGCAGAAGCAATGCCGGAAAAATGGGTTAATCTTGAAGATATCGCAGATCATCTGAGTGTCAGTACAGATACAGTTAGAAACTGGATCAAGGATGGTAAGCTGCCGTTTTATAAAGCTGGCAAACGGTATAAATTCAAGATTTCTGAAGTAGATGCTTGGCTCCGGGATGGAAAGATTTCGGATTGAACAATATTGAGAACTCTATAGAAGGAGGCGATTTATTATGACTGAAAAGATGACGTCTTCAATAAAACTGATAAAACTTGATACTGCCACCTTTCATGGAGAGAAGGTAGATCCGACGTATGTAAATTTATTTTTCGGGAAGAACGGAGCCGGAAAGAGCACACTTGCCGATGCGTTCAGGCACCCGGAGTGCCTCGACTGGGAGACAGGTGTCAATCCTGCGGACTATACAATTCTTGTGTACGATCAGAACTTCATAACTCGCAATCTCGCAGACTATGGAGACCTGAAAGGAGTATTCACGTTAAGTGAAGAAAATGCCGAAACCAGAAGGCGGATCGATGAAAAGATCGAAGAGAGAAAAACAGTAGTGTCCGATGGTAAGCAGGCTGCGGAAGACCGTGATAAGAAAAACGGTGAGCTGAAACCGCTGCGGGATGCATTCGAATCTACATGCTGGAACACGACTGACGATATCAGAAAAAGTTTTGACCAGACCCAGAACGGAAAGAAAAAGAAGCTGCAATTTGCAGATGAGGTTTTGGCCGGTCACCATGCTGCTGTCGAGCATAAGAAAGAGGATATTCAGAAATTATACGAGATCGCTTATGACCCGGATGCTCGAAAATACCCGCTGTTCAAAAAGTCAACGGATCTTGAAGGCGAATATGCCCTTTCCGGAGTCAGTTACCTTGGCGAAGAGGTTACGAGCCGTAGCGAAACTCAGTTTGCAAAATTCATGAAGGCACTGAACGCAACGGAGTGGGTTAAAAAAGGGCACGCAAATTATATTGGCCACACTGAAGGAAAGTGCCCATTTTGCCAAGGAAAGTTGCCGGATACATTTGAAACAGATATAGCGCAGGCCTTTGATGAAGGCTACCAGAAAGCACTCGATGCGCTGGAAAAGCTGGAAACGGAATACACTGCTAAGATGTCAGCGCTGATTGAATTGTTTAATAATAATCTCTCAGTTGTATTTCCAAAGGTGGAGACGGCAGATTATGAAAAGCTGGTTGCTCAGCTCGAAACTCTTATTACTGAAAACGAGCAGCTGATAGCTAAGAAGCGCACAACTCCGGGTGAGCTGGTTGAGTTAAAGGATACAGATACCATTATTGCAGAGCTTGACGATGCGATTACCGAGATTAACAAAACTATTCAGGGCAACAACGAAATAGTTGACACAAAACCTGATAAGCAACTGGAATGCTTCAACATGGTGTGGGAGGAGATCGCCTTCCTGCTAAAAGATGATGTTGCGGCTTATAAAAAGAGCAAGGCAGATATTGAAGCGGAAGCAAAGAGACTGGATGGTAGGGTCAAAACACTTCAGGGAGAGTATAGAAAGCTATCCGGCGAGATCAACACGCTCAATGCCAGTGTGATAAATACAGCTGCCACGGTTGATAGCATCAATGCACATCTGAAAGATTCAGGATTTGAGGGCTTTACTCTTCATGAAAAAGAGGGCGTGAAAGGAACCTATGAGGTTATTCGTGAAGACGGACGGGTGGCTGATCACCTCAGCGAAGGTGAGAGAAACTTCATTGCGTTCCTATACTTTTATCACGTTGTACGAGGAAGCCAATCAGAGACGGATTCTGGGAAGGATAAGATTGTAATTATAGACGATCCTGTTTCCAGCATGGACTCCAGTGCCCTGTTCATAGTAAGCGCTCTTGTGCGTGAAATGATCGGGGTTTGCAGCAATAACGTAAGCGGCGCAGCCGTCAGAGGGAACGGTACTGAATACGAAGGAAAGTATATCCAGCAGCTGTTTATACTGACGCATAATGCTTTCTTCCACAGGGAGATCACGTATAACCAGGTGAGCCATTACCGGTATGTTTCCTTCTTTAAGGTAAACAAGAAGAATAACGTATCGACAGTAGAAAAATGTGTCAAAGAGGCCACTAAGGTTTCTGAGAAAGACCGGAATTACAACCCGGTACAGAATTCCTATAATGCGCTTTGGCGTGAGTACGAGACACTGGATTCCCCGATCCCGTTGATGAACGTGATCAGGAGGATTCTTGAATATTACTTCATCCAGCTATGTGCAGTCGATAACAATGTGTTGAGCACGACCGTTCTGGAAGCTGTTAAGAAAAAAATAACTGAAGACGCTGGTGGCGGAGTTCCAGATTATACAAAGTATCATCTGGCGCAGGCGATGCTCTCTTACATCAACAGGTCGGATGCATTTAATGATGGCATGCATTTTGTGGATGAGAGTATAGACTGTGATCAGTACAGGGATGTGTTCCGCACGATATTTGACGTGATGGGGCACGGGCAACACTTTAAGAGAATGATATCTGAAGCGGATTGAGTCCATATTATAGGACACCCGTTTTGATAGGATAGAATTGGAAGGATAGGATGGCCTATGGCAAAACAAGTAAAATCTCGGCAACGAGTCGCGGATCACGGTGAAGTATTTACTGCTGAGCGCGAAGTGAACGCGATGCTGAATATGGTGAAACCAGAGACGGAGAGGGTTGACAGTCGGTTTCTGGAACCAGCCTGTGGCGATGGTAATTTTCTTAGCGAAATTCTTCGTAGGAAGCTGGAAGCAGCCAAAAAAAGAGCCATACCGCCAAGAAGGAAAAAACCTCTACCTCTTGAATTTGAGAAGCAATCGGTAATAGCGGTAGCCAGTATATATGGAGTTGATCTTCTCATTGATAATGTTATTACATGCCGGAATCGATTGTATGAGATCTGGGACAAGGAATATACAGAAATATGCAAGAAAGAAGTCAATGAAGACTGTCAAGAAGCAGTGAGATTTATTCTTAGTAGAAATATTGTGTGCGGCAATGCCCTCAGTATGAAAGAGGTCGATGAAAACGGAAATGATACAGCTGAGCCGATTGTTTTTTCAGAGTGGGCGTTTGTAACCGGAAATAATATGCAGCGGAAGGACTACCGATTCGACAAACTGCTTGCTGGAGAGTATGAGCCCGATCCGGGCGCTAAAAAAAAGAAGAGAAAAAGTGTAGAAAACGAAGTCGGACAGATGAATTTGCTCGACTTCCTACCAGAAGAAAAACCGAGTGATGAAGGAGAGTTCTTGACCTCCTACATTGCAAATTATAGGAGGGTGCAAGATCATGGCGAATAATTTGTTTAACACAATTTACAATCCGGACGTTCTGTCATGCATAGCAAATCTGTCAAACGATGAGGTCTTCACGCCTCCAGAAGTTGCAAATGCTATGTTAGACATGCTTCCGCAGGAATTGTTTGAAGATCCAAATGCAACATTTCTTGATCCTGGTTGTAAAAGCGGAGTTTTTCTTAGAGAAATTGCTAAGCGGCTGCTTAAAGGACTGGAACCTCTTTATCCAGATCTTCAGGAGCGAACAGATCATATTTTTAAGAAGCAGCTTTATGGAATCTCAATTACAGAGCTTACAGCGCTTCTGTCAAGAAGAAGCTTGTACTGCTCAAAAACTGCAAATGGGAATTATGCAGTAACCCATTTTGACACAGTTGATGGGAATATTCGATTTAAAATAATACAGCATCGGTTTCAGAATGGAAGATGTGTATTCTGCGGTGCATCAGAGTCGGAATACGGCAAAGAAAAGCGCGGAGATGATCTTGAAACTCATGCTTATGAGCTTATTCACACAACGCATCCGGAGGAAATATTCAAAATGAAATTTGATGTAATAATTGGAAACCCGCCTTGATGAGTTTGATCTTAATGTATTCTTTTCCGCAGAAGGTAAAGGAAAAGATGCTCACTTTGTATTCGAGGATTATGTCCAGAAATGGCTCGATCTGATACGTGGCTCATATTTGGAGACTTCCGTTGATGAACTGAAGCTCGGTGCTGAAAAACCGCCTATGCCTTATTCAGACACCAGACTTCTTAATGTCTTATCACACACGCTTTGGTTCTTACCTAATGTGGCGTCTTGTCAAGCAATGGCTAATTTACTTGCTCAGAAGCAAAATGCTTTTTATCACGATTATAAGGTGAATGTTTGTGCGGGTACTGCAGCTGGTATTGGTGTAGCCGCACTGGAACCAGTTCGTCGTTCAATGGAAGATCCTTTAAACTCGAAAACAATCACGCTTTCATGTGGTAAGCTAACGACCGGTGTTACCATCAGGCCTTGGACGGGTGTTTTTATGCTACGTAACCTGTCAAGTCCAGAGACTTATTTCCAGACAGCATTCCGTGTACAAAGTCCGTGGGAAGTGATGACGGATAAAGGGAAAAAAGAGATTATTAAAAATGAATGCTATGTATTCGATTTTGCTCTGGATCGTGCCCTTCGTCAGATATCCGATTATAGTTGCCGACTGAATGTTGCAGAAAGCAATCCCGAAAAGAAAGTCGGAGAATTCATTAGTTTCTTGCCGGTATTGGCGTATGACGGAAGCGCTATGCGACAGGTCAATGCAGCAGAAATTCTTGATATCGCTATGGCAGGTACCTCCGCTACTCTTCTTGCGAAACGTTGGGAAAGCGCGCTTCTGGTTAACGTAGATAATGATACCCTTTCACGACTTCTTGCCAGCCCGGAGGCAATGGATGCCTTGATGCGCATTGAGGGATTCCGTAGCTTGAATGCTGATATTGAGACAATCATTAATAAGTCTAATGCAGTAAAGAAAGCCAAAAAGGAAGGCAAGGAATTAACAAAGAAAGAAAAGAAAGAGCTTACTGAGGCTGAAAAGGAATATAAGTCAAAACGTAAGATGATTCAGGAAAAGCTGATCAAGTTTGCTACCCGAGTGCCTGTGTTCATGTATCTGACCGACTATCGAGAGTACAGCTTGCAGGACGTCATTACACAGTTAGAGCCCGATCTGTTTAAGAAAGTCACTGGATTGGATGTAAAGGATTTTGAGCTGCTGGTTTCGTTAAATGTATTCAATGAAGCACTAATGAACGATGCCGTATACAAGTTCAAACGTTATGAAGATGCAAGCTTGATTTATACCGGAATCGATAGACATACGGGTGAGAATGTTGGTTTGTATAGCACTGTTATTTCTCGTGCCGATTATGATGCTATGGCCGGACAGCTTTCGTCTTCCATGCAGGCAGAATCGCCAAGGGATGACGACGTTCCAGAGAGACCAATTTTTACTAATATTAGCAGTTACTTGGATGATGAAGATGAAGACGAGGACGATGAGCCTGTATTAAAAGTTGCCGAGAAACCGGCAAAGTATGAGGCGAAGAGAACATCGATAGCTCAGCCGTCAAAACCGTCCTATTCAAGCGGATCAACTTATCATCCGGCTTATGTACCTCCGACACCGGTATCAATGCCAGCTAAGAAAGCCGTCATTAAGGTTGATACCAGCAAGATCAAAGCTGGAACGATTGTCTCTCATAAGGCATTTGGCGAGGGTCATGTGATAGGAATTGATGGCGCTATTGTCGTTGTTAAGTTTGCTGGCCTTGGTAATAAAGAGAAAAGATTTCAGTTCCCGGGAGCTTTTGAGCAGGGCTTCCTGAAAGTTGAAGAATAGATTGGAGGGGTAAGACGTGAGCGACACCTTCGTAAAACTAAAGACGATAGCTGATTTACAGAACGAATCAGCAAAATTCTTTCTTAAAGAACAGGATTACGTTTTTACATCCCGCCTATTTAAGGATGGTTTCCAACATGTGTATGGAATAGATTCTGAAAAATCAGTATTGAGCATAGATGCATTTAGAAAGCTTAATAAACTTCTTAATGTCCTTTCAAAACGCCAAGAACAGACAGGTTCAATCTCATTTGCTACTGGTGATGAATACGATAAAACTTATCTTGAAGAGACGCGATCCTTCCTTCGATTGATTGGAACTTCTGATGCCCGCGCCCTTACTAACGAGGAACAGGTTGTCCTGTATGCTGAGTATGCCTTTCTGATTAAGTACGCAAATGATGATGATACTTTTACTAAAGAAGTTGAACTGAATAGGTGGCTTCGTTTGGTTTCAAATCTTGTAAAGCCTACGCTGAACCTGCAGCTGGATATATTCTTCAATATGATTCGATCTGTAAACCGGTTGATAGAAGAAGGAGAAGCTCTGAAATGCGATGATTATATGAGCAGACTTCTTCGTCGCAATTATAGACAGAGCGCAATGTCAGTGTTTACTGAAACGCAGGTTGTTGAGGAATCAATAATGAAGCTCGCAAAGGCGTTCCAGCAGAAGATAGATTTCCTCGGGGGTCAGTTGGTTCAGCTTGATCACTGGTCCGGAATAATCGGTATAGCCGTTTGCGCTGAACTGGTTATCCGCCAGGCGGGAGCGCAAAGCTTCGTAATTGAACAGGCCTCTGCGTTCGTCATAGACAAACTGCGGCGTGCCGCTCATAAAGACTCCGATATACCGGGCTTTCCCCTGCATGGTGTCGTTGAAAATCGTCAGGATCTTTTCATAGTTGCTGTCTCTGGCCTGCTTATTGGTAATCTTATAGAGGTTGACGCCCTCGTCCAGAAAGACGAGCAGTCCCTGATAGCCCGCCTTTACCGCAAACAGTGCGAACAGCTTCAGAAAATCATACCAGCTCTGGTCGTCGATGATGCAGTCCACCGAGAGGTTCTGCCGCGCTTCCGTTTTTGTTGTGTACTCGCCTCTCAGCCAGCGGAGCGCCGACTGCTTCTGTTCCTCCTGCCCGGTTTTCATCCCGCGCCAGTAGGCTTCGATCACCGTGGAAAAGGCAAAGCCATAGGCCATTTCGGAAAGCTCCGCCATGACCGCCGCGATTTTGCCGCTGACGGCGTCAACCATTCCCGGATCGCCGGGATGCAAGCCGCTTTCCTGAATGACGGCCGCCTGCAGGGAACTGATCCATTTCTGCAGAATCGCCTCCAGTGCCCCGCCCTCCGGCCGGGTCAGAATCGAAAGATGCTGCATCAGCTCCCGGTAGGTTGCAAGACCCTGTCCTTTCGTGCCGGTCAGCCTGCGTTCCGGGGAAAGATCCGCGTCCGCGACAACGAAATTCCGTTCCATGGCGTTATTGCGGATCATCTGCAGCAGGAAGCTTTTGCCGCTGCCGTACTGGCCGGTCACAAGACGGAACGACGCGCCGCCGTCCTCAATGGTGGATAAATCCTGTAAAAAGGCGCCTACCTCTTTCTGCCGTCCGACAGCGATGTGCCGAAGCCCGACGCGCGGCACGACGCCGGCAATCAGAGAATTGAGAAGCGCGCCGGATTCCCGGCGGCTGATCTTTACGGTCTGCATGATAACGTTCCCCCTAAGCAATTGATTTTT
>DCDB01000328.1 GCA_002316215.1 Lachnospiraceae bacterium UBA1066
AGGTGCCTTCAAAAACGGCAGCCGTGTGCTTGAGAAGGATGTTAATATCGAAATCCGTAAGAGTGAGGGCGGCCTTGTCCGTGTCCACCGAGTTAAGGGTCAGGATGGATTTTGTCAGTTTTTCCAGACGGTCCGTTTCCGAAGCGATGATCTTTAAATATTTTTCGTGATTTTCCGGCGGAATAGTTCCGTCCGTCATGGCTTCCGTAAATCCTTTGATCGACGTCAGAGGCGAGCGGAAATCATGGCTTACATTGGAAATGAATTTCTTCTGATAGTCATTGTTTTTCTTGAGTTCGGCGGCCATGTAGTTCAGAGAGTCGGAAAGCCGCCCCATCTCGTCATTTGTCTTAAGATCGATTTTATGGTCGAGATTTCCGGAGGCGAATTCCCGCGCGCCTTCGCTGATCTTCCCGAGCGGCAGGTAGACGGAAAATGTAAAGACGATGAGAATGACGAGCGACAGGATAAAGTTTGCGCCGGTGACGATGTAGCCCAGCGTAAGAAGGCTGTCGCGGGCGGCGTAAATGTTCGTCATCGGGACACTGATCTCCGCATAGCCGCGTGTCGTTACGCCGGAGGTGACAGGCACCATGACGTTCAGATGATTTTCGGTATATTGGCCGAAGAAATCGCTGACTTCATAATAAAGCGGCCCGAAAGCCGCGTAATTGAAGCCTGAGATGGTATCGGCGGTGTCGCCGCTCTTCAGGGTTTTGGACGTATTGAGGATTTCATTTCCCTGGGTGTCGATGATGCGGATGTCCGAGCTCTCGCCGGACGCGACGACCTGAAGGTTCAGGTAGAGATCGCTTAAAGAAGCATTTTTCATGAAAAATGAACGGGCGCGCCCGCCCGCGATCTGGTTGGCTTCGATGTAGAGCTCGTTTGCCCGCGTGGAAATCTGGTTGTCTTCAACCAGCTGGCTGCCGAGCGTTGCCACGACAAAGATCTGCATGAAGGCAAGAAAGACATAAGCGACAATGAACTTGATATAGAGCGCTCTTTTCATTAATCAGGCTTTGACCTCGAAGCGGTAGCCGATGCCCCAGACGGTTCCGATTGCCCAGGTATCGTGATCTTTAATTTTTTCGCGCAGACGTTTGATATGGACGTCCACGGTCCGCGTGTCGCCGATATATTCGTAGCCCCAGATGTGGTCGAGCAGCTGCTCGCGCGTGAACACCTGGTTCGGCTGGGAAGCCAGGAAATAGAGCAGTTCCATTTCCTTCGGCGGCATGTCGATGGTTTCTCCGTTGTAAATGACGGAATAGTTTGTCTGGTTGATGATGAGCCCCGGATATTCGACGATTTTTGCTCCGGGAGCTGCGGGAACCGACGCCGGTTTCGGCGTACTGCTGTGATAGCGGCGCAGGACGGCCTTGACGCGCGCCACGAGTTCTTTGGTGTCAAAGGGTTTGATGATGTAGTCGTCGGCTCCGAGCTCCAGCCCTAAGACTTTATCGAATGTTTCGCCTTTGGCGGAAAGCATGATGATCGGAGTGTCATTTTTCTGCCGCATCTCACGGCAGACCTCATAGCCGTCTTTGCCGGGAAGCATGAGATCCAGCATGACAAGATCCGGCTGGAACGTATCGAAAAGCGCCAAAGCTTCTTCTCCGTCGCCGGCGGTCTTCGTTTCGTACATTTCCTTTGTAAGATAAAGCGAGATTAGCTCCGCGATGTTGCTGTCGTCGTCGACGATGAGAATTTTTTGTTTATTTACCATTCTTGAATTTACCAGCCTTTATTCATGTTTTGTGATGTGCGTCTGACTTTCCTGTGCGAGTACCGCGGCACGCAAGCCTTATTGCCGCATGCTATTTCAGCGTTGCAATCGTGACGCCTGCGTCGCCTTCGCCGTATTCGCCGAGGCGGAAGGACTTCACGTGCTTATTCTTCTTAAGGTATTCCTGTACGCCTTTCCGGAGTGCGCCGGTACCCTTGCCGTGTACGATGCGCACATTTTCAAGATGCGCCATTGCGGCATCGTCCAGATACTTATCGAGTTCGGAGCAGGCTTCATCGACGGTCATGCCGAGAAGGTTGATCTCTGTGGCCGCGCTGGCCGACTTCTGCATCCTGATTTTTCCTGCGGAGGTGTGCGCAAGTCCCGGTCCTGTAATATCCGCTTCATCGATCTTTTCGAGATCCGAAAGTTTTACCTTCGTCCGCATGATGCCGAGCGTGACGAAGAGCCAGCCCTTCGCATCCGGAAGCGTATTCACCGTGCCCTTTAAGTTGAGGCTTAAGACGCGCACGGCGTCGCCGACGCGGATATCCTTCGCCGAAAGGCTGCCGGCGCCGGAGGATACCGTCCCGGCGTCCCCGAGATTTTCATTTAAATTATCGATTTGCGTGCGCAGATCCCTGCGCTCCTTTTCCATTTCCTTTCCGGAGACGATGCCTCCGTGTTTTGCAAAATAGCTGATGGTACGGTCTGCGTAATCCTTGGCGTCCTGCAGGATCTTTTTGGCTTCGACGGAAGATTCGGCGATCAGCTTCTTCTTCTGGTCGGCAAGATGCGCTTTCTGGGTTTCCAGATCCTTCTTCAGATCCTCGATTTCCTGCCGCGTCCGCTCGGTTTCCAGCCGTTCATTTTCAAGGCTCCGGCGTTTATTCTCCAGATCCGAGATGACGTCCTCGAAGGATTCCGCCTGGTCGCTTAAGAGCGAGCGGGCATCTTCGATGACGCTTTCGGGAAGCCCCAGCTTTTTGGAAATGGCGAAGGCGTTGCTTTTCCCCGGAACGCCGATTAAAAGGCGGTAGGTCGGGGAAAGCGTCTCGACGTCGAATTCGCAGCTGGCGTTTTCAACGCCGGGCGTTTTCAGGGCGTAAATCTTGATTTCACTGTAATGCGTCGTCGCCATTGTCCGGATGCCGCGTCCGTGCAGGCTTTCCAGAATCGCGACGGCCAGCGCGGCGCCTTCCGTCGGATCGGTTCCCGCACCGAGTTCGTCAAAGAGCACCAGCGACTCCTCGTCGGCCTTCCCCAGAAATTCCACGACATTCTTCATGTGCGAGGAAAATGTAGAAAGGCTCTGCTCGATGCTCTGTTCGTCGCCGATGTCGGCATAGACTTCTTTGAAAAATCCGATCCGGCTCCGGTCGCCTGCCGGGATGTGGAGACCTGAAAGCCCCATTAAAGTAAGGAGCCCGGTCGTCTTAAGAGAAACCGTCTTACCGCCCGTATTCGGGCCGGTGATGACGAGCAGGTCAAAGTCTTCGCCGAGCCGGATGTCGATCGGCACGACCTTTTTCTTATCAATCAGCGGATGGCGCGCTTTTTTGATATCGATGACGCCGTCCGATGACAGGATCGGGCGGGTGGCATTTTCCTCGAGCGCCAGGCTTGCACGCGCGAAAATGAAGTCCAGCCCGGCCATGATTTCATAGTCGGAACGGAGCAGGCCTTCGGAGGCGGCAAGGGATTCGGAAAGACGTGCGAGGATAACCTCGATTTCTTCCGCTTCCTTTACCTCGAGGGCGCGGATATCGTTGTTCAGTTTTACAACCGAAGCCGGCTCGATAAAGAAGGTCGAGCCGCTCGAGCTCATGTCATGGACGACGCCCTGGACATCCCCTTTATATTCCGCTTTGACCGGAATGCAGTAGCGTCCGTCGCGGGTCGTCACCAGGCTGTCCTGAAGATAGTCCTTTGCGTGAGCGGCGATAATCCTTGAAAGTTCGTTGCGGATGCGCTCGCCGGCGGATTTGATATTCCGCCGGATACTGCGAAGATTGGAAGAGGCATTGTCGCTTATTTCTTCTTCCGAAATGATGCAGCGGCGGATTTCGGCCGTATCGCCTGTTAAGGGGTCGAGTGCGCCGAACATCCCGGAAAGACAGTCGTCCGGCGTATCCTCGCGTTCCTTTCTTCCGTAGGCGCGGACCAGGGCGGTATTCTCCAGCATCTTACAGATAACCAGAAGCTCGTGGATGCTTAAAGAGCTCCCGATTTCAAGACGTTTGACCGAGCCGCGGATATCAACCGTATTCCCGAAGGAAATGCTGCCTTTGGCAAAAATGCGCGAAAGAGCAGCGGCCGTTTCATCCTGCATGGCTTCGATTTCAGCAATCGAGGCAAGAGGAAGAAGCGCCCGGCATTTTTCTTTCCCCGGCGCCGAGGAGGCATGCTCCGTAAGGCGCGCTATAATCTTATCAAATTCGAGTGTGTGGATGGCTTTTTCATTCATGCCTTCATTTTACTCTAAACCGCGCAAGTAGAAAAGGAAAAAATGCGGTTCATTCATAGATTGTTCATAATCAACTGGTAATATTGCTTTATATGGACACCAAAGACAATTCCGATGGAAATGAACATCTTGAAGAACAGCGTGAAGAGCCCGCCGACGGCAGGTCGGACGGAACAAATCAGGATGAGGAATATTCATTCCTGAGCGAGACCGTCAAAAAGCGTCCCGTCAGTATGCGCAAGGTGCTTTACAAAATTCTTTGCATAGCAGGTGCGGCAGTGCTTTTTGGAGTGATTGCGGCGCTTGTCTTTTCTAACGTCGTTTCTATCCAGAACAATCAGAACCCGGCACCGGTCACGATTCCGCCCGATGATGTATCCGGAATTTCGGTCAGTACAGGCTCTCTTGCCGCGTCTTCCGTGACGGAAACAACGGAGCCGACGGATACGCCGACTCCGAC